>NZ_JBHWBW010000443.1:0-456 GCF_042735675.1 Kitasatospora sp. NPDC059571 | reverse complement strand
GACGGGACCAGGCCGGGCCTCGCCCCGCTCACCTCCGACGCCGACCGCGCCGCGGGGGGGGCGCGGCGGGCCCAAGGGCGCCCCCCCCGCGCCCGCGCCGGGCCCCCACCGCGCCGGACACCGGCTTTTTGACGCGAGTCAGGTCACAGCGTGGAGCACTGCGCCGGGCGCGCACCGTGGTGGGGTCGCCCCCGTTGGTGGGCGGCGGGGCGTTGCCGGAGCAGGACAGGCTGCCTCCGACGGTGCTGCCCTCGATCTCGGCGCGGTCATCCTCCGCGAACGGCCCGGTGCCGGTGGTCCCGGACACCTGGAGCGGGCCGGTGATCTGGTCGGGGGTGGCCGCGGCCCCCGGGGGTGGGGCGGGGCTCCGGCCCCCACCCGGGGCGGCGGGGCGGCGCCGCCGCCGGGCCCCCCGGGGCCCGCGGCGCCCGAGCGGGCCGGCCCGGGCGGCGACGC
>NZ_JBHWBW010000442.1:0-6609 GCF_042735675.1 Kitasatospora sp. NPDC059571 | reverse complement strand
CTTCGACCGTCTGTGCGCCGCCAGGGACTCGAACCCCGGACCCGCTGATTAAGAGTCAGCTGCTCTAACCAACTGAGCTAGCGGCGCCTGCTGACCTGGAGAACAGTACACGGCGCCGTGCGGATCCCGGAAATCGTGACCGCCCGGTCACGCGCCGCCGTGCTCGGCGGGGTGGTGGCAGGCCGCGGCATGGCCGGCCACGGCCCCCGGCGAGGCCGGTGCGAGCGGCGGAGCCTGCTGCTCGCAGCGGGCCGCGAGGCCGGCCGGCAGCGCCGCGTACCGCAGGCAGCGGGTGCGGAAGCCGCAGCCCGTCCGCCGCTCGGTCGGTGCCGGGGGGTCCCCGGGGAGCAGGATCCGGCGCCGGGAGCGCTCGGCGGCCGGGTCCGGCAGCGGCACCGCCGAGAGCAGGGCCCGGGTGTAGGGGTGCACCGGGTTCTCGAACACCTCCCGCGCCCCGCCGGACTCCACCGTCCGGCCCAGGTACATCACGCTGACCCGGTCGGCCAGGTGCCGGATCACCGCGAGGTCGTGCGAGACGAAGAGGTACGCCAGCCCGAGCTCCGCCTTCAGCCGCTGCAGCAGGTTGAGGATGCCGGCCTGCACCGAGACGTCGAGCGCCGACACCGGCTCGTCCAGGACGAGCAGCCTCGGTTCGACGGAGAGCGCCCGGGCGATCGAGATCCGCTGCCGCTGGCCGCCGGAGAACTCGTGCGGGAACCGGGCGGCGTGGGCGGGGTCCAGCCCCACCTGCCCGAGCAGCTCCGGGATCCGCCGGGCGATCAGCTCCCGCGGGGCGCGCTGGGCGCGCAGCGGTTCGGCCACGATGTCGCCGACGGGCATCCGCGGGTCGAGGCTCGCCATCGGGTCCTGGAAGACGATCTGGAGTTCGGCCCGGAGTCTGCGGGTGGTGGCCCGGTCCAGCGCGGCGGAGTCGTGGCCGAGCACCTCGACGGTGCCGGCCTGGGGTGCGGCCAGCCGCAGCAGTTCGAAGAGGGTGGTGGACTTGCCGGAGCCGGATTCGCCGACCAGCCCGAGGGTCTCGCCCTCCTGCAGGTCGAGGTCGACGCCGTCCACCGCGTGCACCGTGCCGGTGCGCCGGCGGATCACCGCGCCCTTGACGACCGGGAAGGTCCTGACCAGTCCGCGCACCCTGAGCACCGGGCGCCTCTCCCCGGACGCGGCGCGGCCGCCCGCGGGCGGCGCGGGCAGCGCCGGAACGGGGTGGATCTCGTGCGGAGCCGGCCCCCGTTCGGCCAGCTCCGCCGACCGGACGCAGGCCGCGAGATGGCCGCCCGGCCCGCCACCCCCGGCCGGCCCTGCGCCCGCTCCCGAGCCGGGGCCGTCCCCTGCGGGGGACCCGTCACCGAGGCCGGCCAGCGCGGGTTCGGCGGTGCGGCAGCGGTCCTCGGCCAGCGGGCAGCGCGGCGCGAACCGGCAGCCGGTCAGGTGTTCGCCGGGCGCGGGCGGTGCACCCGGGATCGGCACCAGGACCCCGCCGGGACGGTCGGGCCGGGGCACCGCGCCGATCAGCCCGAGGGTGTAGGGGTGCCGGGGCCGCGCGAACAGCGCGTCGACCCCGGCCGTCTCGACGATCCGCCCGGCGTACATCACCGCGACCCGGTCGGCCGAACCGGCGATCACCCCGAGGTCGTGGCTGACCAGGATCAGTGCGGCGCCGGTCTCGCGCTGCGCGGTGCGCAGCACGTCGAGGACCTGGGCCTGGATGGTGACGTCCAGTGCGGTGGTGGGCTCGTCGGCGAGCAGGACGTCCGGTCCGTGCGCGACCGCCATGGCGATCATGGCGCGCTGGCGCATGCCGCCGGAGAACTCGTGCGGGAACCGGTCGAGGGCGCGGCCGGGGGAGGGGATGCCGACCAGGTCGAGCAGGTCGGCGGCGCGCCGGCGGGCCGCGGAGCGGTCGAGGTCGCGGCGGTGCACCCGGACGGCCTCGGCGATCTGGTCGCCGATCCGGTGGACGGGGGTGAAGGCGGTGAGCGGGTCCTGGAAGACCATGGCGACCTTCCGGCCGCGGATCCGGGCGAGTTCGCGGTCGGGCAGGCCGACCAGCTCCCGGCCGTCGAGGCGGACGGAGCCCCGGACGGCCGCCCGGTCCGGCAGCAGGCCGAGGACGGCCAGCGCGGTGAGGGACTTGCCGGAGCCGGACTCGCCGACGATGCCCAGCGTCTCGCCGCGCTCCAGCCGCAGGTCGACCCCGCGGACGGCGGGGGCGCCGTCGAAGCCGATCTCCAGGCCGCGGACCTCCAGCAGCGGGCCGGCGGCGGGTGCGGGGGCCGCGCGGCGGGCCGGCGCGGTCTCGGGGGGCAGGGCGGTCACCTGGTGCTCCGGGCGCTGGTGGGGTCGAGGGCGTCGCGCAGTCCGTCGCCGACGAGGTTGACGGCGAGGACGAAGAGCACCAGCAGGCCGGCGGCGAAGTAGAACAGCCAGGGGAAGACGGGTGCCTGGTCGGTGCCGGCGGCGAGCAGGGTGCCGAGGGAGACGTCCGGCGGGCGGACGCCGAAGCCGAAGTAGGAGAGCGCGGCCTCGCCCATCACGGCGCCGCCGACCGAGATGGTCGCGTCGATGATGAGGAACGAGGACACGTTGGGCAGGATGTGCCGCGCGATGATCGTGAACGGCCCGACGCCCATGAACCGCGCCGCCCGGACGAACTCCCGCTCGCGCAGGGACATCGTCATCGACCGGATCACCCGGGCGGTGACCATCCAGTTGAAGAGCGCGAGCAGCAGGACGAAGACGAGCCAGCCGCTGCCCTTCAGGGCGGGCGAGGCGATGCTGATGATCAGGAAGCTCGGGAAGACCAGCAGCAGGTCGACCAGGAACATCAGGGCGCGGTCCGTCCACCCGCCGAAGTACCCGGCGCACGCGCCGACCAGGGAGGCCAGCCCGGTGGACAGCAGGGCCACCAGCAGGCCGATGACGAGGGACTTCTGCAGCCCGCGGACGGTCTGGGCGAACACGTCCTGGCCGAGCCCGTTGGTGCCGAACCAGTGCGCTGCGGAGGGGGGTTGGCGCAGCGCCGTGTAGTCGGGGGTGATGTGGTCGAGGTGCGTCACCAGCGGGGTGGCGAAGGCGAGGGCGAAGAGCAGCAGCACGATCACGGCCCCGGCCACCGCCCCGCGGGAGGCGGCCAGCCGGGCCAGCACGATCCCGGCGCGGCCGGTGGCGGCGGGCCGGGCGGCCGGGCTCTCGGCCGTGGCGCGGCCGGTGGCGGCGGTGGTGGTCACGGCGGGGCTCCTCACTGCCGGACCCGGGGGTCCAGGGCGGCCAGCAGGGCGTCCGCCAGGAAGCCGGCGGCCAGCACGACCACGGCGGCGAACAGGTTGACGGCGACGACGGAGTTCACGTCCTGCTCCTGGACGGCGACGATGAACCACTCGCCCATGCCGTGCCAGCCGAAGATCGTCTCGGTGAAGGCGGCGCCGGTGAGGATGCCGAGGAAGGAGTAGGCGAACATCGTCGACATCGGGATCACGGCGGTGCGCAGCCCGTGCCGCAGCAGCGCCTGCCCGCGGGTGAGCCCCTTGGCCCGGGCGGTGCGCAGGTAGTCGGAGCCGAGCACGTCGAGCATGGTGGCCCGCTGGTAGCGGCTGTAGGTGGCGAGGCCGCCGAGGGCGAGGGCCAGGGTCGGCAGCAGCAGGTGCAGGGCCCAGTCGGCGAGCCGGGTGCCCGGTCCGCCGGCGAGGCCGGGGGTCTCGTAGCCGGTGAACGGGACGACCTCGTGACCGGCGGCGTCCTTGAGGGCGATGGCCCCGTTCTTCAGCAGCAGGGCGACCAGGAACACCGGCGTGGACAGCAGGACGAAGGAGGTCAGCGTCAGCAGCCGGTCGGAGATGCGGTACTGGCGTACCGCGCTCCAGGCGCCGGCGGCGACGCCGAGCAGCATCCCGAGCAGGCTGCCGACCAGCAGCAGCCGCAGCGAGACCCAGATCCGGCGCCCGAACTCGTCGTTGACGGAGGTGTCGTGGATGGTGCGGCCGAGGTCGCCGTGGAGCAGCAGGCCGTCGGCCCAGGTGGCGAAGCGTTGGACGACCGGGGTGCGGTCGTTGAGGTTGAGGGCGGTGAGCTGGCGGTCGACCGAGGCGGCGGACGGCCGGGGCTGCTTGGCCTCGAAGTAGCTGCGCGGTCCGAGGGCGGCGCAGGAGAGCGCGTAGGCGAGGAAGACCGCGGCCACGAGCAGGACGGCGTAGTAGCCGAGGCGTTTCGACAGATAGCGGATCACCGTGCACCGCCGGGTGGTCGGTTCGCGTACCTGGTCGACATGGTCGTGGGCTTTCGCTCGGGGGGTGGTGGGCGCAGCTTCGCGCACGCCTGCCGGGGCCGTCGGGTCGCCGGTCGGAGGGGTGCGCGGGTGCCGCTCCGGGCCGGGGTCGGGGAAGCGGCAGGTCAGAGTGAACCAGTCAGGTACTGAGGGCGTGTTGCGGCCGCGTTGCGGCCCGTTGCATTCCGATCAGAAGTGAACACCTGCCTCTGGTGGGGGAGTTGATCCGCTGTTACGGTCCTGGTCGCCGGGCACAGATTTGACTGCCCATGCTCAAGCCTCGCCACACCTGGCGACCCACGCCTCTTCGACACCCTCGGGGAACCTCATGGACGCACCCACCGCCATCCGCCGCCGGATCCCGGCCGGCGCCGTCGCCCTCGCCGTCGCCCTCGCGGTGGCCGGCTGCTCGTCGTCCGGCGGCGGATCGGCGGACGCCGGCCGCTCGGTGGTGCCGGCCGTGGACACCGAGGACGACAACCCGCAGCCGCCGGAGAACGTCAAGGACGGCGGCGAACTCCGCCCGCCGCTCCAGCAGTGGGTCACCCAGTGGAACCCGTACCAGGTCGACGGCACGTACGGCGACGCCGTGGAGATCATGGGCTACGTCGAGGCGAAGCTCTTCCGCTCCGACGCCAAGGGCGTCTTCCACCCGGTGCCCGAGTACCTGGCCTCCGCGCAGGTCACCTCGGCCTCACCGCAGACGGTGGTCTACCGGCTCAACCCGAAGGCCAAGTGGTCCGACGGCAAGCCGCTGTCCGCCGCGGACTTCAAGGCCGTCTGGCAGGCGTCGAACGGCCGCAACCCGGCCTTCAGCCTGTCCGACTCCTCCGGCTACGAGCAGATCTCCTCGGTCGAGCAGGGCGCCGACCCGACCGAGGTGAAGGTGGTCTTCTCCCAGCCGTACGCGGACTGGCAGAACCTCTTCAACCCGCTGCTGCCGGCCTCCCAGATCTCCACCCCGGAGGCGTTCAACCAGGGCTGGGTGGAGAAGATCCCAGTCTGGGGCGGCCCGTTCAAGCCGGGGGTGCTGGACAAGACCGCACAGACCGTCACCCTGGTGCCGAACCCGGACTGGTGGGGCCCGAAGCCCAAGCTCGACCGGATCACCTACCGGGTACTGGCCACCCCGGCGATCACCCAGGCGTTCCTCAACGGCGAGGTGGACTTCGCCTCGGCGGGCACCGCGGCGGCGTACGGGCAGCTCAAGGACGCCAAGGACGCCGTGATCCGGACCGGCACCCCGTGGGACGAGGTGCACATCTCGTTCGGCGGCAACGGGCCGCTGGCCGAGCAGGCCGTCCGGCAGGCGCTGGGGAAGGCGCTGGACCGGTCCGCGCTCATCAAGATCGCCAACCAGGGTGTCCCGGTGGAGTTCAAGCCGCTCGGCAACCACCTGTTCATGACCAACCAGAGCGGCTACCGGGACAACTCCGGCAGCTGGGCGACCTTCGACCCGGCCGCGGCGAAGCAGCTGTTGGAGCAGGCCGGCTGGCGCGACGGAGGCGGCGGGGTGCGGGCCAAGAACGGCACCCCGCTGGAGCTGCACTACGTGGTGAGCGACGGCTCCGCGCAGGCCCAGCTCGACCTGGCCGCCGCCGTCCAGGCGATGCTCCAGCAGGTCGGGGTCAAGGTCGCCGTGGACAAGGTGGCCAGCAAGGAGTACTTCACCAAGTACATCGACCAGGGCCGCTTCGACCTGGCCAGCTGGCGCAACACCGGGTCCTTCCCGCTCTCCAAGGGCGTGGCCAACTTCCGTGCCCCGCAGGGCGACAACGTGTTCGGCAACTTCTCCAAGCTGTCCACCCCGGAGATCGACGGCCTGCTGCGCAAGGCCGCCGGCACCATCGACCCGGCCGCCGCCGCCGAGCTCTACAACCAGGCGGACGCGAAGATCTGGGAGCTCGGCCACACCGTGGAGCTCTACCAGCGGCCCAGCATCGTCGCGGTCCGCAAGGGGCTGGCCAACTACGGCGCGGGAAGCCTCGCCGACACCGACATCACCAGGGTCGGCTGGCAGAAGTAGCGGCCGTGCGGCGGCTGCCGCGCGCCGGCAGGCAGCGCGGTGATCACGAGGCTGAGGGGCGGACACGCCGGGGCAGTGCGGAGAGCCCCCGCCCCGGTGTACCGCCCTCGCCTTGACCTTCCGCGTTGCCCGCAGACCGCCCATGTCGTCGTTCCACTCGGGAGGGAATCTATCCGGCCCGTCCGGACGGCGGCCGCCAGCTCGCCGGGCCGCCCCGGCGTGCCGGGACCTTGTCACCCGGTTCGCGCACTGATCCGTCAACCCCGTGCTGACGCGGCCGGCCGGCCCGGGCCCTGCCCCGGAC
>NZ_JBHWBW010000441.1:2919-6622 GCF_042735675.1 Kitasatospora sp. NPDC059571 | reverse complement strand
GGCTCTCAATACCCCCCCCCCCCCCCCCCACACCCCCCCGCCCCCCCCCCCGCCCCCCCCCCGCCCCCCCCCGCCCCCCCCCCCCCCCCCCCGCCGCCGTGCCGGATCCGCACCCCAGGGCAGGAGTCCGCTGTGATCACCGAAGAACGCACCCCGCCGGCGCCGGGGCCCGCCCGCGACGCCGACAAACTGGTCTCGATGCTGGTCCGCCCCGGCGCCGACCCCGGCGGCCCGCCGTGCATCGTGGCCGGCGGGCGGACCTGGACCAGGGGCCAGGTGCGGGCCGAAGTGGCGCGCACCGCCGAGCGGCTGCGTGCCGCCGGGGTGACCGGCGGCAGCCGGGTGCTCGCGCTGCTCGACCACGACCCGGCCGGGGTCTTCTTCCTGGCCGCGGCCAGCGCGCTCGGCCTGCGGGTGCTGATGCCGTACAACCTCCAGGCCGCCGCCGTCCCGGAGTGGCGCACCATCGTCACCACCGCGCGCCCCGACGCCGTGGTGCACCTCAAGGCCGACCCGGCCGGGCTGGACGAGCTGCGCGGACTCGGCGCCCCCGTGGTGCGGCTCGCGCCCGAGGACACCCCCGCGCCCGAGGGCGCGGGCCCGGTGGTCGAGCACCCCGCGCCGGTCGGGAACTTCCTGGTGCTCTTCACCAGCGGCACCACCGGCGCGCCCAAGGCGATCAGCATCTCCGAGGAGCTGATCTGCCGCCGCGTCGAGACCGTCACCGGACACCTGCTGTTCTCCGCCGACGCCCGGATCTTCATGTCCGGCCTGCTGAACAACACTACCGGCGTGATCTTCTCGTTCGGCGCGCTGCTGCACGGCGCGGTGCTGGTCTTCCCGCGCGGCCGCGACCTCGCCGACTGGCCCGCCCAGGTCGCCGAGCACCGGGTCACCCATGTGATGCTCCGCCCGATCGCGATGAAGCGCTTCCTGGCCGCGGCCCCCGGCGCCGACCTCTCCTCGCTGCGGGTGGTCGCCTACGGCGCGGCCGCGATGCCGCGCGCGGTGCTGGAGGAGGGCCGCCGGGCGCTGCCCTGCGCCTGGGTGCAGGGCTACGGGCTGAGCGAGACCTTCGGGCCGTTCAGCTGGCTCGACGAGCAGGCGCACCGCGAGCAGCGCTACCGGCGGCACGCCTACAACGTCGGCCGCCCGGACGACACCCTGGAGGTCCGGCTGCTGCCGGTGGAGGGCCACCCCGAGGGCGTCGGCGAGGTCGCGCTGCGCGGCGCCGCCCGGATGGAGGGCTACCTCGACGCGGCCACCGGCGCCGTCGAGCCGCCCGGGGAGTGGCTGCGCACCGGCGACCTCGGCCTCTGGAGCCCGGACGGCGACCTGGTGCTCAAGGGCCGGCTCAACGCCTCGCTGATGAGCGCCAACGGGCACCGGATCTACCCGGAGGAGGTCGAGGCGGTGTTCGCCGAGATCCCCGGCGTGGACGAGGCGGTGCTGGTCGGCGTGGCCGGCCGGGAGACCCTGGCCGAGCGGCCGGTGGCCTGCCTCGCCGGTCCGCTGGCCCGGCGGGCGCCCGACGAGATCCGCGCGGTGGTCACCGAGCGGCTGACCGGCGTGCTGAGCCGGGAGAAGTGGCCCGACCTGATCTGGGCCAGCCCGGAGCCGTTCCCGAAGAGCGCCAACGACAAGGTCCGCAAGGGCGAGGTGGTGGCGGCCGTGGACCCGGCCGCGCTGATCGCCCTGACCGGGGAGGACGTCCGATGACCACGGCCAGGCCGCGCCCGCCGCGCGTTCCGGAGGCGCTCTTCACCGGCGCCGGCTACTTCCTGCCGCGGCTGATGTTCCTCAACGCCCGGTACGCGCCCCAACTGCACTGGGGCGACGTCGCGGTGGCGCTGGACGGCTTCGCCGCCGAGGTCGACCTCGGCTCGGCGGCGTTCTGGGTGGAGTGGCTGGAGCGCTGGGAGGCGCAGGCCGGGCGGTGGGAGGCGGTCGCCGACCGCGCCACCACCGCGGCCGGCCGGTCCCGGGCGCTGCGCTCGGCGGCGGCCTGCCACCACTGGGCCGAGTTCATGTACTTCGACGACGCCGCGGTCAAGCTCCGGCTGCGGCAGCGGATCCGCGAGCTCACCCGGCAGGCCCTGGCCGGCGGCGAACTCGACATCTCGTACGGCGAGCTGGAGCCGGACGAGCCGTGCGGCCCGCGGGTGCCGTACCAGCTGATCCTGCCCCCGGCGGCGGTGCGCCCGGCCGGGCCGCTGGCGTGCGTGATTCTCTCCAACGGTCTGGACTCGGTGACCGAGGTCGAGGTGCTCTCGCTCGCCGAGGCGTACCTGGAGCGGGGCATCGCCGCGCTGCTGTTCGACGGCCCCGGCCAGGGCGTGCACGTCGGGCAGGTGCCGCTGCGGATCGAGATGGAGTCGGTGGTCGCCCGCCTGCTGGAGGTGGTGCGGGCCGACGAGCGGATCGATGCCGGGCGGCTGGGCTTCCTCGGGGTGAGCTTCGGCGGGTACCTCGCGCTGCGGGTGGCCCAGGAGCTCGGCGCGGAGTTCCGCTGCGTCGTCAACCTGTCGGGCGGACCGCTGATTGCTCCTTTCGAGGGACTGCCGCGGCGGCTCAAGGACGACTTCCGGTTCGCCCTCGGGTGCGACGACGACCGGGAGATCCAGGCGCGCTTCGACAAGCTGCGGATCGACCCCGCGGCCCGGCCCGCCACCGAGGTGCTGAGCGTGCACGGCGCCCTCGACGACATCTTCCCGCTCGCCGCCCTCGCCGACCTGGACGAGGCCTGGGGGGCGGGCCACCGGCTCGTGGTGCACGAGCGCGAGGCGCACGTCTGCCTCAACCTGATCAACGTCTGCAGCCTGGACGCAGCCGACTGGGTGGCGGAGCGCCTGCTACCCCCATCGACGAAGAGGAACCCATGACAACCGTGAACCCGACGGGCAAGGTCGCCATCGTGACGGGCGGCGCCGGCGGCATAGGCAGCGCCGTCTCGCAGGGCCTGGCCGCCGACGGCCACCACGTGGTGATCGCCTACCGCAGCTCCGCCGAGGCGGCCAAGCAGCTGGTGGCCGGGATCGAGGCGACCGGCGGCTCCGCGGTCGCCGTGCAGGCGGACGTGGCCGACGCCGCCCAGGTGACCGCGCTGTTCGGCCACGCCGCGGACCGCTTCGGCCGGATCGACATCGTGGTCAACAACGCCGGCACGATGATCCCCCGCCCGCTCGCCGACCTCGACACCGAGATCCTCGACGCGGTGTTCGACGTCAACGTGCGCGGCGCGCTGAACGTGCTGCGCGAGGCCTCGGTCAAGCTGGCCGACGGCGGACGGATCGTCAACATCTCCTCCACCCTGGTGCAGGAGCCGATCCCGGGCTCCGGCGCGTACGCGGCCAGCAAGGCGGCGCTGGAGCTGTTCGGCAAGGTCGCGGCGAAGGAGCTGGGCCCGCGCGGCATCACGGTCAACTCGCTGCGGGTCGGCCCGACCGTGCCGGGCATGTTCAGCCAGGCGCCGGCCGAGCGGCAGGCCGCGATGGCGGCCGCCTCGCCGTTCGGGCGGATGGGCCGTCCGCAGGACATCGCGGACGTCATCTCGTTCCTGGCCGGCGACGCCGGCCGGTGGATCACCGGGCAGGTCGTGACGGTGGACGGCGGCGCCACCGGCTGATTTGGCCGGGCCCGCGGGCCGGGGTCGCCGCACCGGGCGGGGACCCCGGCCCCCGCACGTCACCGGCCCCCCCCGTGA
>NZ_JBHWBW010000441.1:0-2909 GCF_042735675.1 Kitasatospora sp. NPDC059571 | reverse complement strand
CGCGCGTTCGACCGAGGGTGAGTGCGGGCGTGGGAGCGCGCCACCCAGAGGGAGTGTGCGCGCGCGCCGGGGTGCGGGCTCCCACCCCCGGGGGCGCCCCACCCCCCCCGGCACGTCCCGGGCCCCGCCATTGATTGCCATGTACCGGTAAATGCCCTTCACGTCTGCTCCACGTGCGTTCGACACGTTCTCGAGCGGGCGGGCGCACGCTCCGAGACCGAGGCGCAGTCGGCCGCATCGAGGACCAGGGGGAACAGCCGTGTCGGAACAGCACAACTTCGCCGAGCTCGTGCGGTCTCGGACGGCCGAACTGGCCTCCAGAACGGCGTACGTCTTCCTCGGCGACACCCGTGACGGGCTGGAACCGCGGCGCCTGTCCTACGGCGAGCTCGACCGCTCGGCCCGCACCATCGCGGCCTGGCTCCAGCAGCACTGCGCCCCCGGCGAGCCGGTGCTCGTGCTGCAGTCCGCCGGCCACCACTTCATCAGCAGCTTCCTCGGCTGCCTGTACGCCGGCGTGGTCGCCGTCCCGGCCCCGCCGCCCGGCGGCGGCCGCCACCACACCGAGCGCGCGGTCGCCATCGTCAAGGACGCCGGCACCACCGTGGTGCTCACCGACTCCGCGCACGCGCCGGACGTCTCGCTGCGGCTGGCCGAGGCCGGGCACGCGGAGGTCCGCTGCCTGGCCACCGACCGGATCGTCCAGGCCGACCCGGACGACTGGCGGATGCCGCGGATCGCCCCGGACGCACTGGCCTTCCTGCAGTACACCTCCGGCTCCACCAGCGAGCCCAAGGGCGTCATGGTCGGCCACGACAACCTGCTCGCCAACCAGGCCGCGATCCGGCGCGCGATGCGCACCGACGGCGACTCGGTGGTCGGCGGCTGGCTGCCGTTCCACCACGACATGGGCCTGGTCGGCCACCTGCTGCACCCGCTCTGGCTCGGCGCCACCGGCGTGCTGATGTCGCCGAGCGCGTTCGTCCGGCGCCCCGTCAACTGGCTGCGGATGATCGACGACTACGGCATCACCACCGGCGGCGGCCCCAACTTCGGCTACGAGCTCTGCCTGCGCCGGGTCACCGACGAGCAGATCGCGGAGCTCGACCTGTCGCGCTGGGCCACCGCGGTCAACGGCGCCGAGCCGGTGCGGGCCGAGACGATGCGCGGCTTCGCCGAGCGGTTCGCACCCGCCGGCCTGCGCCCCGAGGCGCTGTACCCGTGCTACGGCATGGCCGAGGCGACCCTGTTCGTCACCGGCGGCACCCACGGCACCCGGGCCGCCGAGCGGACGGTCGACGCCGAGGAGCTCGCCGCGCACCGGATCGCCGAGCCCGTCGAGGGCCGGGCCGCCCGCACCCTGGTCTCCTCCGGCCGCCCCGCCGACACCGATGTGCGGATCGTCGACCCGGAGAGCCTGCAGAGCCTGCCCGACGGCACCGTCGGCGAGATCTGGATCCGCGGCGCGAGCGTCGCCCGCGGCTACTGGCGCCGCCCCGGCCAGGACGCCCAGGCGTTCCGCGCCGCCACCACCGGCGGCGCGCGCGGCGCCCGCGAGGCGGGCTTCCTGCGCACCGGCGACCTCGGCACCCTGATCGACGGCGAGCTGTACGTGACCGGGCGGCTCAAGGAGATCGTCATCATGTCCGGCCGCAACCTCTACCCGCAGGACATCGAGCGCACCGTGCAGCGGGTCAGCCTGCTGTTCGGCTCCGGCGCGGCCTTCTCCGTGGACACCGGGCGGGAGCAGGTGGTGCTCGTCCAGGAGGTCCGGATGGGCACCCGCGGCGAGGTCGACCTGGAGGCGCTCGCCGCCGAGGTTCAGCAGTGCATCTCGGCGGAGTTCGGGGTGGCCGCCGGCAACGTCGTCCTGGTCCGCCCCGGCACCGTCCGGCGCACCACCAGCGGCAAGATGCAGCGCGGGGTGATGCGCAAGCTCTTCCTGAACGGCGAGATCCGCCCGCTGCACCAGGTCCTCGACCCGGACCTGTCCGAGCTGGTGCCGGCCGTGCACGTCCCCGACACGGTGGCCGCCGCCGCGGCCCTGGCCGAGGGCGAGTGGTTGCGGTGATGACCACCGAGGGCCCCGCCCTCACCCTGCCCGCCGCGCCGCCGCGCCACCCGGCCTGGGAGCTCGGCGCCCGGCTGGACGCCGCGCTCGGCGACCCGGCCGACCCGGCCACCGCGGCCGGCTACCGGGAGGCCGTCCGCGCCGATCACGCCGAGGAGTTCCCCGCCGACGCCTGCGCGGCGCTGCGGCACTGGGGACTGGCCGACTACTACGTGCCCGCCGAGCACGGCGGCGCGCTCACCTCGTACGACCAGCTCCAGCAGCTGATCCGCACGGTCGCCCGGCGCGACCTCACCGCGGCGATCGGGCACGGCAAGACCTTCCTCGGCACGGTCTGCGTCTGGGTCGGCGCCGATCCGGCGCTGGCCCGGCGGGTCGGCGCGCTGGTGCGCGGCGGCGAGCTGGTCTCGCTCGGCCTGACCGAGCGCACCCACGGCAGCGACCTGATGGCCGGCGAGGTCGCGGCGGACCGCGACGGCGACGGCTACCGGCTGACCGGCGAGAAGTGGCTGATCAACAACGCCACCCGCGGCCGGCTGCTCTGCCTGCTCGCCCGCACCGCCCCCGAGGGCGGGCCGCGCGGCTTCACCGTGCTGCTGGTCGACAAGGAGCACCTGCCCGGCGCGGCGTACCGCTGCCTGCCGAAGGTCCGCACCCACGGCATCCGCGGCGCCGACATCAGCGGCATCGCCTACCGGGACGCCCCGGTCGGCGCCGACGCCGTGGTCGGCGCCGAGGGCGGCGGCCCCCCAAACCGCCAACAAGCCCAGCAGAAAAAACCCCCCCCCTGGCCCCCCCCCGGCCCCGCCGGCGCGGGGGCCCCCCCGCGCGCGCTGCT
>NZ_JBHWBW010000440.1:0-6635 GCF_042735675.1 Kitasatospora sp. NPDC059571 | reverse complement strand
GCCCCGCACCCACCACGGGTGCGGGGCCGACGGCGTCGAAAGGGGTGTCAGCCCCAGGTGATCAGCCGCTTGGGGCGCTCCAGGATCGCGGCGACGTCCGCGAGGACCTTGGAGCCGAGCTCGCCGTCGACCAGGCGGTGGTCGAAGGAGAGCGCGAGCGTGGTGACCAGACGGGGCACGACCTTGCCCTTGTGCACCCACGGCATCTCCCGGACCGCCCCGAAGGCGAGGATGGCCGCCTCGCCGGGGTTGAGGATCGGGGTTCCGGTGTCGACGCCGAAGACGCCGACGTTGGTGATGGTGATCGAGCCGCCCTGCATGTCCGCCGGGGAGGTCTTGCCCTCGCGGGCGGTGTCCACCAGCTCGCCGAGCGAGACGGCCAGCTGCGCCAGGGTCTTGGCGCCGGCGTCCTTGATGTTCGGGACGATCAGGCCGCGCGGCGTGGCGGCCGCGATGCCGAGGTTGACCTGGCCCTTGAGGACGATCTCCTGGGCGGCCTCGTCCCAGCTCGCGTTGACCTCGGGGTGCCGCTTCACCGCGGTGAGCAGCGCCTTGGCGACCAGCAGCAGCGGGCTGACCCGGACGTCCCGGCCGAGCTCGCCGGTCTCCTTGAGCCGGCGCACCAGCTTCATCGTCCGGGTGACGTCGATCTGGACGAACTCGGTGACGTGCGGCGCGGTGAACGCCGACGACACCATCGCGGCGGCGGTGGCCTTGCGGACGCCCTTGACCGGGATCCGCACGTCGCCGGTGCCGGCGGCCACCGGGGCCGGGGCCTCGACGACGGCTGCGGCCGGCGCGGCGGGGGCGGCCGGGGCGGCGACGGGGGCCACCGCGGCGTGCACGTCCTCGCGGGTGATCACGCCGTTGGGGCCGGTCGGGACGACCGCGCGGAGGTCCACGCCGAGGTCCTTGGCCAGCTTGCGGACGGGGGGCTTGGCCAGCGGCCGCTCCCCGGCCTGGGCGGGGACGGCCACCGGCGCGGGCGCGGGGGCCGGGGCCACGGGGGCAGCCGGGGCCACCGGAGCTGCTGTTTCACGTGAAACCGGCGCCGGAGCGGCGGTCGTGCGCCGGGCCCGGCGCTGGGTGCCGCCGGTACGGGGGCCGTAGCCGACCAGTACCTCGCGGCGCTCGGGCACCGGCTCGGTCTCCACCGGGGCCACCGCGGCGACCGGGGCGGGAGCCGCCGGCGCGACGGGGGCGGCCGGGGCCGCGCCCTCGACGGCGACCGCGATGATCGCGGTGCCGACGTCGACGGTGGAGCCCTCCGGGAAGAACAGCTGCTCCACGACACCGGTGAACGGAATCGGCAGCTCGACCGCGGCCTTGGCGGTCTCGACCTCGCAGACGACCTGGCCGTCGGTGACGGTGTCGCCCGGCTTGACGTACCAGGAGAGGATCTCGGCCTCGGTGAGGCCCTCGCCGACGTCGGGCATCTTGAACTCGCGGAGCGAGCGGACTTCGGTGGTCATGTACGTCGCTCCTCTCAGTACGCGAGCGCGCGGTCGACGGCGTCGAGCACCCGGTCGAGGTCGGGGAGGAACGCCTCCTCGACGCGGGACGGCGGGTACGGGGCGTAGTAGCCGCCGACCCGCAGGACCGGCGCCTCCAGGTGGTAGAAGCACTTCTCGGTGATCCGGGCGGCGAGCTCGGCGCCCATGCCCAGGAAGACCGGGGCCTCGTGCACCACGACGGCGCGGCCGGTGCGCTTGACCGACTCCTCCAGGGCGGTGAAGTCGACCGGGGTCAGCGACCGGAGGTCGACGACCTCCAGGTTGCGGCCGTCCTCCTCGGCCGCCGCGGCGGCCTCCTGGCAGACCTTGACCATCGGGCCGTACGCGATCAGCGTGGCGTCGGTGCCCGGGCGGACGATCCGTGCGGCGTGCAGCGGCAGGTCGGCGGCGTCGCCGACCTCGCCCTTGTCCCAGTAGCGGCGCTTCGGCTCCAGGAAGATCACCGGGTCGTCGGAGGCGATGGCCTCGCGGAGCATCCAGTGGGCGTCGTGGGCGTTGGACGGGGTGACCACGCGCAGACCGGCGGTGTGCGCGAAGTACGCCTCGTGCGACTCGCTGTGGTGCTCGACCGCCCCGATGCCGCCCGCGTACGGGATGCGCACGGTGACCGGCATCTTGACGTGCCCGAGCGAGCGGGCGTGCATCTTGGCGAGCTGGGAGACGATCTGGTCGAAGGCCGGGTAGACGAAGCCGTCGAACTGGATCTCCACCACCGGGCGGTAGCCGCGGAGCGCGAGGCCGATCGCGGTGCCCATGATGCCGGACTCGGCGAGCGGGGTGTCGATCACCCGGTCCTCGCCGAAGTCCTTCTGCAGGCCGTCGGTGATTCTGAAGACGCCGCCGAGCTTGCCGATGTCCTCGCCCATCAGGACGGTCTTCGGGTCGTTCTCCAGCGACTTGCGCAGGGCCTCGTTGAGGGCCTTGGCGATGCTGAGCTGGCCTGCCATCAGTGGTGCTCCCCACCCTCGAAAGAGGCCGCGTACGCGATGTACTCGGCCCGGTCCTCGTCGACCTGCGCGTGCGGCTCGGCGTAGACGTGGTCGAAGATCAGGGTCGGGTCCGGGTCCGGCATGGACCGGACGCCCTCGCGCACCCGCAGGCCGAGCTTCTCGCTCTCGGCCTCGACACCGGCGAAGAAGTCCTCGTCGGCGAGGCCCTCCTTCTCCAGGTGCGCCTTGAGGCGCAGGATCGGGTCCTTGGCCTTCCAGGCCTCGGTCTCCTCGGCGAGCCGGTAGCGGGTCGGGTCGTCGGAGGTGGTGTGCGCACCCATCCGGTAGGTGAAGGCCTCGATCAGCACCGGGCCGTTGCCGCTGCGGGCGTGGTCCAGGGCCCAGCGGGTGACCGCGAGGCAGGCCAGCACGTCGTTGCCGTCCACCCGCACGCCCGGGAAGCCGAAGCCGGAGGCGCGGCGGTAGAGCGGGATACGGGTCTGGGTGGTGGTGGGCTCGGAGATCGCCCACTGGTTGTTCTGGCAGAAGAAGACCACCGGGGCGTTGTAGACCGAGGCGAAGGTGAAGGCCTCGTTGACGTCGCCCTGGCTGGAGGCGCCGTCGCCGAAGTAGGCGATCACCGCGTCGTCCGCGCCGTCCTTGGTGATGCCCATCGCGTACCCGGTGGCGTGCAGGGCCTGCGCGCCGATCACGATGGTGTAGAGGTGGAAGTTCTTCTCGTTCGGGTCCCAGCCGCCGTGGTTCACGCCGCGGAACATGCCGAGCAGGTTCAGCGGGTCCACGTCGCGGCACCAGGCCACGCCGTGCTCGCGGTAGGTCGGGAAGGCGTAGTCGCCCGTGCGCATCGCGCGGCCCGAGCCGACCTGGGCGGCCTCCTGGCCGAGCAGCGAGGCCCACAGGCCCAGCTCGCCCTGGCGCTGCAGGGAGGTCGCCTCGGCGTCGAACCGGCGCACCAGCACCAGATCGCGGTAGAGGCCTCGGAGCTCCTCCGGCGTGGCCGTCAGCGGGAAGTCCGGGTGCTCGACCCGGTCGCCCTCCGGCGTGAGCAGCTGGACGAGCTCCGGCGTGGAGCCGGAGCCCGCCCGGAGGTTGTCAGGGACGCCGGGGGCGGCCTTCTTGCGCGCCCTCGTCGTGCTTTTGACGGTCACGTTCACTCCTCGGTCTGTCCGGCCGCCCGGGGTCGCCGGTGACCGGTCCGGTCACCTCCGTGCAAGGCGCGCTGGGTGTGCGCACCGGCTGCCCGGCAGGTGGTGATCCTTTTCCGACGGCGTCCCTCACGAGAACGTTACCCAGCGGCGCCCCTTGGCGCCCTTGCGCTAGGAGGTCCTACTAGTTTCCGTACAAGACCTGCGGATGTGGTGCAGGTCTCCACGCGGTGGCCGTCAGGACACCAGCGCACGGTATCCGGGCAGAGCTCTCCGCGTAAGGGGGTAACCGGCATCGATTCGGTGTCCCCACCCGCGGCTCTGTCCCCGGGGGCGTGTCCGCATGCCGGGATTTCGCCGCTGCGGCGTGGAAGGATTCCACCATGAATGAATCGGGACATATCAGGGTCTTCCTCCTCGACGACCACGAGGTGGTGCGGCGCGGCGTGCACGACCTGCTCTCCACCGAGGGTGACATCGAGGTCGTCGGCGAGGCCGGCACGGCGGCCGAGGCGCTGGCCCGGATCGCGGCCGTCGCCCCGGACGTGGCGGTGCTCGACGTCCGGCTGCCCGACGGCAACGGGGTGGAGGTCTGCCGCGAGGTCCGCTCCCGGAACCCGGAGGTGCGCTGCCTGATGCTGACCTCGTTCTCGGACGACGAGGCGCTCTTCGACTCGATCATGGCCGGGGCCTCCGGGTACGTCCTGAAGGCGATCCGCGGCACCGACCTGATCTCGGCCGTCCGGGACGTCGCGGCCGGCAAGTCGCTGCTCGACCCGGTCGCCACCAGCCGCGTGCTGGAGCGGCTGCGCGAGGGCGGCGAGAAGGAGGACGAGCGGCTCGCCCAGTTGACGAAGCAGGAACGGCGCATCCTGGACCTGATCGGCGAGGGGATGACCAACCGCCAGATCGGCAACCAGCTGCACCTGGCCGAGAAGACGGTGAAGAACTACGTCTCCAGCCTGCTGGCCAAGATGGACATGGAGCGCCGGACCCAGGCCGCGGCGTACGTCGCCCGGCACCAGGCCGACCATCCGCACTAAGCATATATCTGACGATCTGTCAAGGGGCCTGTGGGGCCACCATTACGCTCGGCCTCGTGATTCCCGCACCGACCTCCCCGCCCGTCAGCCGCGGGGAGGGCACGCTCACCCTTCCGGGTCCCGTCGCCCCGCCCGCCCCCCGGTCCCGCCCCCGGCCGCCCGCACCGGGCCCCGCCGCCGCCCCGGCCCGGCCCGATCCCACCGCCCCGCCGGTCGGCACGCTCAGCCCGCCGGTCCCGCCGACCGTCCTCGCCGCCGTGCTGGCGGCGTACCGCACCGCACCGGTGCGCGCCGTCGAACCGGTCGCCGAGGGGCTGCTCAACCGCGGCTACCGGGTCGCCACCGCGACCGGCCGCTACTTCCTCAAGTGCTACGTCGACCAGGCCACCGCCTCCGGCGCGGTGGTCGCCGCCCAGCACCGGGCCACCGCCGCCCTGCACGCCCGCGGCCTGCCGGTCGTCCCGCCACTGGCCGACCGCGGCAGCCGGACGGTCGTCGAGCACGAGGGCCGGGTCTTCGCGCTCTACCCCTGGGTGGAGGGCGGCCACCGGCACGGCAGCGAGCTCGACCAGCCGCGGTGCGCGGACCTCGGCACGCTGCTGGGCCGCCTGCACCGCGCCCTCGCCGAGGTGTGCGCCCCCGTCCGGCAGCCCGCAGGGCGGCTCTCCGCAGACCCGGAGGAGACCGCCGCGCTGATCGACGACCTGCGGGACCGGGCCCGGCGGCACCGCCCGTACGACGGCTTCGACCGGCGGGCCGAGCAGTACCTGGCAGACCGCCTCGACCTGCTCGCCGCCCACGGCCACCGCCGGCCGGCACCCACCGCGGCGCCGCCCACCGGCTGGACGCACGGCGACTTCCACGGCCTCAACCTGCTCTACCGCGGCGAGCGGATCACCGCGGTGCTCGACTGGGACAAGCTCGGCCTGCACCCGACCGCCGAGGAGGCCGTGCGGGCCGCCACCCTGGTCTTCAACGACCGCGCCACCGGGGTGCTCGACCTCAGCCGGGTCCGGACCTACGCCCGGGCGTACCGCTCGGCGGCCGCGGCCGGCACCGAGGAGCTGGCCGCCGCCGCCCACCGGGTCTGGTGGGAGCGGCTCAACGACCTGTGGATGCTCCAGTGGCACTACCAGCGCGGCGACCACCGCGCGGACCCGCTCCTCCCGGCCTCCGCCGGGCAGCTCGGCTGGTGGTGCCAGGAGTACGAGCAGGTCCTGGACGCCTTCACCAACTGACCGTCAGGGCGCCGGCGCCGACACGGGGGGTGTGGTCGCCGGCTTGGTCGGCACGCTCGGTGTCGGGGTCGGCGTGGGGGTCGGGGTCGGGGTCGGCGTCTCGGTCGGCGAGGCCGTCTCGGTGGGCGAGGCGGTCTCGGTCGGCGAGGCCGTGGCCGAGGGGCTGCTGGTCTCGGTGGGCCGGTTCGACGGCGTCTCGCTCGGCCGGAAGGTCTCGGTCGAGTGCGTGGCGGTCGGCGTGGTCGGCGCCTGGGTCGGCTGCCCGGTGTCCGCCGGCGCCGTGGTCACCGACTGGTGCGGGCTGGGCGTCCCGCCGCCGCCGGCGTTGTTCAGCGCCAGCCCGATGCCGATCCCGGCCGCGACCAGCACGGCGAGCACGCCCAGCACCCAGCCCCACGGGCTGCGGCGGCCGCCGTCGTCGTCCTCGTCGTCCGGGCCGTACCCGCCGCCGCCGTAGCCCTGGCCGGCCGGCGGGTAGGGGTGCGCGGCCGGCGGGTAGGGCTGCGAGGGGGTCCGGTACGGCGAGGTGACCTGGTACGGCAGCGCGGCGGTCTCGTCGACGCCGCCGGCCGCGCCGAGCGGCTCGGTGGCCGCGGTGCCGCCGCTCGGGGGGCCCGCGGGGCCGTTGCCGTTGCCCGGTCCGCCCCCCCCCCCCGCGCCCCCCCCCCCCCGGGGCCCCCCCCCCCCCCCCCCCCCCCCCCCCGCGCGGGGGCGGGGGGGGGGCGGGGGCGCGCGCCGCCGCGCG
>NZ_JBHWBW010000439.1:0-6663 GCF_042735675.1 Kitasatospora sp. NPDC059571 | reverse complement strand
CCGGCCGCGGGCCCGGCCCCGCGGTCCGGGCTGAGGCTGCGCCCGCGCACCGTCCGCGCCAGGATCGTCGCGCTGCTGATGGTGCCGGTGGTGTCGGTGATCGCGCTGTGGTCCTTCGCCAGCGTCACCACCGCCGGCACCGTCTGGGACCTCGTACGGCTGCGGACGGTCGCCGGGACACTGCTCGACCCGGTCGCCGCGACCGCGGCCGGCCTCCAGGCGGAGCGCACCGCTGCCGGCCGCCTCCTGGCCGGGGACCAGCAGGCCCGCGACGACCTGCGCACGGCCGCCGCCGCCACCGACGGCGCGGCGGGCCCGCTCGCGCTCGCCGACCACTACAACCGGGCCGACGCCGAGGGCCTCGGCCCGGACACCGCCGAGCGGGTCGACCGGCTGCTGGCCGCGGTCGCCGACCTGCCCGCGCTGCGCGCCGGGATCGAGCAGCACCGGATCGCCTGGACGGACGCCTACGCCCGCTACACGGCGGCCGTCGACCGGGCGCTGGAGGTGGCCGGCTCGGTCACCGACCTGCAGGACCACCAGGTGGCCTCGGACGCCCGGGTGCTGCTGGAGTTCGCCCGCGGCCGCGAGCAACTCGCCCGGGAGGACGCACTGTTCCGCGCCGGGCAGACCGCCGGGCGGCTCGACGACGCCCAACTGCGCGACCTGGGTGCTGCGGTGTACGCCCGCCGACTGCTGGCGCAGACCGCCGACGGCGACCTGCGGCCCGCCGACCGGGCCGCCCTGCAGACCGTCACCGACGGCGCCGACCACCGCGAACTGACCCGCTACGAGGACGCCCTGCGCACCGCCGCGGACGGCCGGGCCGCCCTCGACGCCGTCCCCGCCGACCGCTGGGCCGCCGTCGAGGACAGCGTCGCCCGCGGCCTGCGCGGGGTCGAGCAGGCCGCCGGCACCACCGCCGCGGAGCGTTCCGCCCCTTACGCGCTGGGGCTGTTCACCCCCTCCGGCCTGGCCGTGCTGCTCGGCCTTGCCGCCGTGGTGGCCTCGCTGCTGATCTCGGTGCAGATCGGCCGCGGCCTGGTCACCGAGCTGGTCGGCCTGCGCAACTCGGCGCTGGAGCTGGCCGGCCGCACCCTCCCGGCCGCGATGCGCAGGCTGCGGGCCGGCGAGGAGATCGACGTGGACGCCGAGGCGCCGCCGGTGCCGCACGGCAGCGACGAGATCGGCCAGGTGCGCGGGGCGCTCGGCCGGGTCCAGCGGGCCGCGGTCACCGCCGCCGTCGAGCGCGCCGAGGTGCTCTCCGGCGTCTCGGGTGTCTTCGTCAACCTCGCCCGGCGCAGCCAGGTCCTGGTGCACCGGCAGCTCACCCTGCTGGACGCGATGGAGCGGCGGACCCAGGACCCGGCGGAGCTCGCCGACCTGTTCCGGCTCGACCACCTCACCACCCGGATGCGGCGGCACGCGGAGGGCCTGATCATCCTGTCCGGCGCGGCACCCGGCCGCGCGTGGCGCCGGCCCGTCCCGCTGGTGGACGTGGTGCGGGCCGCGGTGGCCGAGGTCGAGGAGTACGCCCGGGTGGACGTGCACCCGATGCCGCGGGCGGCGGTCGCCGGGCAGGCCGTCGCCGACCTGACCCACCTGGTGGCCGAACTCGTCGAGAACGCCACCGGGTTCTCGCCGCCGCACACCAAGGTGCGGATCCAGGGCGAGCAGGTCGGCAACGGCTACGCCCTGGAGATCGAGGACCGCGGCCTGGGCATGGGCCGCGAGGCCCTCGACGACGCCAACCGCCGGATCGCCGCCGCCGAGCAGGTGGACCTCTTCGACAGCGACCGGCTGGGCCTGTTCGTGGTGAGCCGGCTGGCCCGCCGGCACGGGGTCAGGGTCGCGCTGCGCGCCTCCGCGTACGGCGGAACCACCGCGGTGGTGCTGCTGCCCACCGAACTGCTGGCCGGCGATCCGGGCGGCCCCGCCGTCGACGCCGAGCCCGTGCTGCCCAGGCGTGCCACGACCGCGGCGGCCGCACCCCCGGCCGGCCTGCCCGACCTGCCCGAGCCCGTGCGGGCCGGGCCGGTCCTCCCCGGGCCCGCGGCGCCCGAGCCGGTCGTGGCCGAGCCGGCGCCGCCCGCACCCGCGGCAGCTGCGGAGGCCGTGGCGGAGCCGCCCGTACGGCCCCTGCCGCCTGCGCCGACCGCGGCGCCGTTCGGTGCGCTCGGCGGTGACCCGGGGGTGCTGCGGCCCACGCCCTTCCGGTCGGACGGGAGCCGGTCCGCCCTGCCCGCCCTGCCGCCACCCGGCCCCGCGCCCGTGGCCGCGGCCCGCCCCGACGGAGCACCCGCGCCCGCCGCGCCGCCCGCCGCGGACGGCGGACTCCCGCGCCGGGTGCGGCAGGCCAGCCTGGTGCCGCAACTGCGGGAGGCGCCGCCGAAGGACGTGCCGAAGCCCCGCGCGGACGCGGCGCCCGGCCGCAGCCCCGAGCAGGCCCGGGCCACCCTCTCCGCGTACCAGCGGGGCTGGAACCGCGGCAGTACCGAGCGTCCCGAGCACCCCCACACCACCGGAGGAGAGACCACATGATCGGCACCACGCACCAGCCCGGCGAGCTCAACTGGCTGCTCGACGAGCTCGTCTCCCGGGTCGTCCAGATCAGATTCGCGGTGATGCTGTCCGCCGACGGTCTGGCCATGGGCACCTCCGCAGGCCTCGGCCGGGAGGACGGCGAGCACCTGGCGGCGGTCGCCTCGGGCTTCCACAGCCTGGCCAAGGGCGCCGGCCGGCACTTCGAGGCCGGCGAGGTACGGCAGACCATGGTCGAACTCGACCTGGGGTTCCTCATCGTGGCCGCCGCGGGGGAGGGCACCTGCCTCGCGGTCTTCGTCACCTCCGACGCCGATCTCGGCCTGGTCGCCTACGAGATGGCCCGCCTGGTCCGCCGGGTCGGCGAGCACCTGTACGCACCGCCGCGCAGCGCGGTCGGGGGGTGAGCCCGGTGTCGTACCCGCCGCGCCGCTACCTGCCCGGCAGCCCGTTCGGCTACCCGGTGCCGCCCGGCGAGCCGGAGTACTGGTTCGACGACGCGGCCGGCCCGCTGGTCCGCCCCTACGCCGTCACCCGGGGCCGGACCGAGCCGAGCGGCGTGCGGTTCGACCTGATCGCACTGGTGGTCAGCGACCTGCCGGAGACCGATGCCGACGCCGGGCCGGTCGGCCCCGAGCAGGCCGCCATCCTCGGCCTGTGCCGGGGCAACGCACTCTCCGTGGCCGAGATCGCCGCCGACACCGACCTGCCGCTCGGCGTGGTGCGGGTGCTGCTCGGCGACCTGCTGGACGCCGGGCTGATCCGGGTCAGCCGGCCCGTCCCGCCCGCCCTGCTCCCCGACGAGCAGATCCTCCTGGAGGTCATCCATGGGCTCCGTGCCCTCTGACGGTTCCGTGCTCGCCCTGAAGATCCTGGTCGCGGGCGGCTTCGGGGTCGGCAAGACCACACTGGTCGGCTCGGTGAGCGAGATCCGCCCGCTGCGCACCGAGGAGCGGCTGACCACCGCGGGCCGCGACGTGGACGACCTCGCCGGGGTGGAGCAGAAGGCGACCACCACGGTGGCCATGGACTTCGGCCGGATCACCATCCGGGACGGGCTGTCGGTGTACCTGTTCGGCACCCCGGGGCAGGACCGGTTCTGGTTCCTGTGGGACGAGTTGGCGCTCGGGGCGCTGGGCGCGGTGGTGCTCGCCGACACCCGGCGGCTGACCGACTGCTTCCCGGCGGTGGACTTCTTCGAGCACCGCGGGATCCCCTTCGTCGTCGCGGTGAACCGTTTCGCCGGCACCCGGGACTTCCGGCCCGACGAGGTGGCGCGCGCCCTCGACCTGGAGGACGGCACGCCGGTGGTGGTCTGCGACGCCCGCGAGCGCTCCTCCGGCAAGGAGGTGCTCATCAACCTGGTCGAGCACGCCGGCCGGGTGCACGCCGCCCGGCTGCTCGCGGAGACCCGCGTCTAGTCGGCTGCACACGGCAGGCGGCGCGGACTCGGCCGGACATCCCGGGGCCCGTGCGCCCGGACTTGGCCGAACATGCCGGATCCGCCCGGGCTGCGCGGTCCCTCCCGAAACCCGCTGCCACCAGTGGAAAGCGCATGATGGTCCGTCATGAAGGGCGCCCGGAGGAGCCCTTGGAGCGTGTGCGGACCACCTCGCTGTTCCGGTGAACACCCCGCGCCGTTCGCCCGCCGTCCGCCCGGGCGTGCGCTGCGCTCGCTTGGCTTGCCCCCGACAACGGGCGGGCCACGGGAGGGGTGCGGGCATGGCGGGGCGGATCGGTCGGCGGAGTGCGGCGGGTGCGGGGACGGGCCGCACCGTGCGGCGGGCGGCGGCCGCGGCGCTGCTCCCGGTGCTGCTCGGCACCACCGGGTGCGCGGGCGGGGCCGGCGCCGCCCAGGGCGCCGGGGTGACCGTGCTGACCATGGCGCCCTCCGGTACCGGCGCCGCCGACCGGTCGGGGATCACCGCGCTCGCCGATGCGATCGGCCGCTCGGTCGCGGCCGCGGGCGGCTTCGGCGGGCGGCGGCTGCACGTGCTGACCTGCGACGAGCAGGACACCCCGCAGGGCGCCGCCGGCTGCGTCCGCCGGGCGGTGGACGCGCACGCGGTGGCCGTGATCGGCTCGTACAGCCAGCACGGCGACGACTTCATGCCCGCGCTGGAGGCGGCCGGGATCCCCTACCTCGGCGGGTACGGGCTGTCCGGCCCGGAGTTCTCCAGCCCGATGTCCTACCCGGTGGCGGGCGGGACGCCCGCGCTGATCGCCGGCAGCGGGCGGCAGCTGGTCGCGGCCGGCTGCCGGACGGTGGCGCTCGTCCGCCCCGACACCCGGGCCGGCGACACCCTCACCCGCTACCTCTCCGGGGCGCTGCGCCCGGCGGGGGTCGCGCTCACCGACGTGAAGGTGCCGGAGAAGGCGCCCGACTTCGCGGCCGCCGCCCGGGCCGCGGTCGGCGACGACCGCAGGGACGGCTGCGTCACCAGCGCGCTCGGCACCGAGCAGACCCGCGGGCTGCTCGACGCCTACCGGCGGCTGGCGCCCGCCCGGACCAGGCTCGGGGCGGTGCTCGGCGGCGTCCAGCAGCCGGTGGTGGACGCCACCGGCGGCAAGGGCGGACCGCTGGAGGGGGCGCTGGTCACCGGCTGGTACCCGCCGGAGTCCTCCAGCGTCTGGGACGACCTGCGGCGCACCCTGCGCGACAACGCCCCGGGCTCCCCGGTCGAGGTGTCGGACCTCGGGGTGGAGACCGCCTGGGTGGCGTACCAGGTGTTCTTCCAGGCGGCCGACCGGCTCGCGTCGGCCGGCACCCCGCTGACCGCGAAGACCCTGCGCGGCCAGCTCGACAGCGGCGACTCGCTGGACACCGGCGGGGTCACCCCGCCGCTCGACTGGGGCATGTCCTCCATGCTGCCGAGCGCGGAGTCGCCGCGGCTGACCAACACCTGGGTCACCTTCCAGCAGGTGGAGAACGGCCGGCTGACCGAGCAGCAGAGCGGTTTCGTGGACGTCCGCTGGGTGCTGACCGGCAAGCGGGCGCCGCAGTAGCCCGGTCGGCCGCCGGTCCGCGGTGCCGACACGCACCGTGCTGACGTCATGTCAGCTGATGCCGGGTGCCCGGACGTACATTGGCGAGGTGATCACGGACGAGGAGTACGGGGCCTGCGCCCTGGCCGGTGCGGGCCGCTGGACCGAGCTGCTCGACCTGTTCCGGCAGGTCCGCGGGGCGGCCGCGGTGGCCGGCTGCCCGGCCGCCGGCTGGCCGTCCGGTCCGATCGGCCACCTGATCGCGTACGGGGCGCCGCCCGAGGTGGCCGCCCGGCTGTTCGACGCCGACGGCGGGCCGGACACCGCCGCCGGGGCGGGCGACCACGACGCCGGGCCGCTCTGGGAGGTGCTCGCCACCCGGCACTCCTGGCGGCGGCTGGCCCCGCTGCTCGACCCGCCGCCGATCCGCCGGCTGGTCGCGCACACCCGCGCTCTGCTCGGCGACGAACTCGGCGGCCGGGCCGACCCCGACCCCGAGGGCGTCCCGCTGCTGCTCCAGCCGTGGGAGCAGGCGGGCTGGGAGGAGCGCAGCCGGGTCCGCGACTACCTGCCGGGCGGCGGTGCCCGGCGGGCGCTGCTCGCCCAGCCGGCCACCAGGGAGGGCCTGGGGCGGCTGGAGCTGCCCGGGCACGGCACCTCGGTGCCCGGGCTCACCGCCACCCGCCTGCTCGGCGACCTGGCGCCCTGGCTGCGGGCGGTCTGCGTCCGGGGCACCGCGCCGGACGCGGCGGCCCGTTTCGCCGAGGAGGCCGAACCGACCGCCGGCTACCTGCCGTTCGGCGCGGTCTATCCGGCGCTGGTCCAGGCGGCGTCCGGCGAACCGGCACTGGGCAGTGCGGACGGGCGGCTCGCCCTCTGGCGCGCATTGACCGCGATGACCGGCGAGCCGCGGCCCGGCCCGGCCGACGTCAATGCCCTGGTCGCCCGGCTGCGCTGCCTGACCTGGTGCGAACCGCAGGACGAACTCTGGTACCTGCACCTCGCCCTGGAGGACCCGGCCACCGGGCTGGCCTGGGCGATCAGCGGGGCCGCGTCGGCCTGACCCCGCCGGTCCCGGTACCCGGTACCCGGTGCCGGGCGCCCGGCACGGGCCCGCGGCCGGGGGCGCGCGCCGGG
>NZ_JBHWBW010000438.1:2260-6676 GCF_042735675.1 Kitasatospora sp. NPDC059571 | reverse complement strand
ATCCTCATCATCGGTGCGGTGATCGGGGGCAACTTCGCGTCGACCCTCAACATGATCGTCGGCCTGATCTTCATCCTGGCCGGCTTCGTCGGCCTCGTCGCGGGCGCCGCGCCACTTCTCCAGGCCGGCGAGCACGGAGCGCTCGGAGGCCGGGTCGACCACCATGATCGCGGTGTCGAGGTCGGCGGTGAGCGGGCTCTCCTCGGTGGTGTCGAAGCAGTTCACTCCGACGATCTTGTCCTCGCCGGCCTCGATCCGGGCGCGGCGGGCCGCGTGCGAGGCGACCAGGTTGGACTTGAGGTAGCCGGACTCGACGGCCGGGATGACCCCGCCCATCCCCAGCACCTTGGCGATCTCCGCCTCGGCGCCGGCGAGCAGCTCCTCGGTCTTGGCCTCGATCACCGTGGAGCCGTTGAAGATGTCGCCGTACTCCAGCAGGTCGGACTCGTAGGCGAGCACCTGCTGGATGCGCAGCGACCACTGCTGGTCCCACGGGCGCGGCAGGCCCAGGGCCTCGTTCCACGCGGGCAGCTGGACGGCGCGGGCGCGGGCGTCCTTGGAGAGCGTGACGGCGAGCATCTCCAGCACGATGCGCTGGACGTTGTTCTCCGGCTGCGCCTCGGTGAGGCCGAGCGAGTTGACCTGCACGCCGTAGCGGAACCGGCGCTGCTTGGCGTCCTCGATGCCGTAGCGCTCGCGGGTGACCTTCTCCCAGAGCCGGGAGAAGGCCCGCATCTTGCACATCTCCTCGACGAAGCGGACGCCCGCGTTCACGAAGAAGGAGATCCGGCCGACGACCTCGCCCATCCGCTCGGCCGGCACCTGGCCGGAGTCGCGGACGGCGTCGAGGACGGCGATCGCGGTGCACATGGAGTACGCGATCTCCTGGACCGGGGTGGCCCCGGCCTCCTGCAGGTGGTAGCTGCAGATGTTGATCGGGTTCCACTTGGGGATGTTCCCGACCGTGTAGGCGATCATGTCGGTGATCAGCCGGACGGACGGCCCGGGCGGGAAGACGTGCGTGCCGCGGGAGAGGTACTCCTTGACGATGTCGTTCTGGGTGGTGCCGGTGAGCTTGGCGATGTCCGCGCCCTGCTCCTCGGCGACCACCTGGTAGAGCGCCAGCAGCCACATCGCGGTGGCGTTGATCGTCATGGAGGTGTTGGTCTGCTCGAGCGGGATGCCGTCGAACAGGGTGCGCATGTCGCCGACGTGGCCCACCGGGACGCCGACCCGGCCGACCTCGCCGCGGGCGAGGACGTGGTCCGAGTCGTAGCCGGTCTGCGTGGGCAGGTCGAAGGCGACGGACAGGCCGGTCTGACCCTTCGCCAGGTTCCGCCGGTAGAGCGCGTTGGAGTCGCTCGCGGTGGAGTGCCCGGCGTAGGTCCGCATCAGCCACGGACGGTCGCGCCGGCCGCCTTCACGGTCTGCCATCAGATGTCCCGGAAGCGGTTGATCGCCGGCAGGTGCTTGGCGCGCAGCTCGTGGTCGCGGACGCCCAGGCCCTCCTCGGGCGAGAGGCAGAGCACGCCGACCTTGCCCTGGTGCTTGTTGTGGTGCACGTCGAGGGCGGCCTGGCCGGTCTCCTCCAGGGAGTAGACCTTGGAGACGGTCGGGTGGATCTTGCCCTTGGCGACCAGGCGGTTGGCCTCGAACGCCTCGCGGTAGTTGGCGAAGTGCGAGCCGACGATGCGCTTCAGCGACATCCACAGGTAGCGGTTGTCGTACTGGTGCATGTAGCCGGAGGTGGAGGCGCAGGTGACGATGGTGCCGCCCTTGCGGGTGACGTAGACCGAGGCGCCGAAGGTCTCGCGGCCGGGGTGCTCGAAGACGATGTCCACGTCCTCGCCGCCGGTGAACTCGCGGATCTTGCTGCCCAGGCGCTTCCACTCGCGCGGGTCCTGGGTGTGCTCGTCCTTCCAGAACTTGAAGCCCTCGGCGCTGCGGTCGATGATCGCCTCGGCGCCCATGGCGCGGCAGATGTCGGCCTTGGACTCGCTGGAGACCACGCAGATCGGGGTGGCGCCGCCGGCCAGTGCGTACTGGGTGGCGTAGGAGCCGAGGCCGCCGCTGGCGCCCCAGATCAGCACGTTGTCGCCCTGCTTCATGCCGGCGCCGTTGCGGGAGACCAGCTGGCGGTAGGCGGTGGAGTTGACCAGGCCCGGGGAGGCGGCCTCCTCCCAGGTGAGGTGCTTCGGCTTGGGCAGCAGCTGGTTGGTCTTCACCAGGGCGATCTCGGCGAGGCCGCCGAAGTTCGTCTCGAAGCCCCAGATGCGCTGCTCCGGGTCCATCATCGTGTCGTTGTGGCCGTCCGGGGACTCCAGCTCGACCGAGAGGCAGTGCGCGACGACCTCGTCGCCGGGCTTCCAGGCGTTGACGCCGGCGCCGGTGCGCAGGACGACGCCCGCGAGGTCCGAACCGAGGATGTGGTACGGCAGGTCGTGGCGGTTGGTCAGCGGCGACAGGCGGCCGTAGCGCTCCAGGAAGCCGAAGGTCGAGACCGGCTCGAAGATCGAGCTCCACACCGTGTTGTAGTTGACGGAGCTCGCCATGACGGCGACCAGGGCCTCGCCCGGGCCGAGCTCGGGGAGCGGCACGTCGTCCAGGTGGAGGGACTTGCGCGGGTCCTTGTCGCGGCTGGCGAGGCCGGCGAACATCTGCTCCTCGTCCTTGTGGAGCGTGACGGCCCGGTAGGACTCCGGAAGCTTGATCGCGGCGAAGTCCGCCGAGGTGCTGTCGGAGCTGAGGATCGCGTCGAGGATTTCGTTCATGGCTGCCTCCGAAGGCGTACCTGTGTGAGGGCACAGGGCGTCTGGGGGAGCCGGGAGCGGACACCGGCTTCGCTGAGTGACTGGGTGGGAACTGCGGTGCGACGGGTGTGGTGTCGCCGAGGTGTGGTGCAAGGGTGCCCCCGAGGTCTGGGGACGCCGGATGCGACGCGCCGAGGTGGGGAGCCGCGGCGTCGCGACCGATGGGTAACAAGGTAGTGGCACCCTGTGCCACTCGTAAAGACACCGGGTGTCATCAGTTCGAGTGACGTGGATCGCTGTTCGAGCCTCTTGCGAGCGGGCTGGGTTCGGGATGTGAAGAGGCCCGCCCCGGATGACCGGGACGGGCCTCAAGATCGCCTCTGACCTGTGAAGACGCGCCGTTCAGGCGTTCGCCGCACCGCCCAGTGCGGCCCGGATGGAGTCCACCACCAGCTCCAGCGGGGCGTCCGTGCGGGCCACTGTGATGAGCACCTCACCGCCCGGGCTGGCACTCAGTGCGCTCACCGCGGCGGCCTCCAGGTCCGACCCCGTGCCACCGGTGGCACCCGGTGCCACCAGGGTGCCGCGGCGCCGCACCCCGCTCGGCGAGGTCGCCCAGAAGGTGTTCCGGATGACCTCGAAGGAGTGGTCCAGCTGCGCCGAGACGTCCCCGTGCCCGCCGGCCCGCAGCCAGCGCCGCAGCACGTGGTTGTGGGCGGCCACCACGGCCGCCGCCGAGACCTCGGCCAGCATGGAGTCGTCGTCGCCGCCGCGCTGCCAGCCCGGCGGGCTCTGCTCGGCCGTGTCGAAGCGCCCGAGCAGGTAGCGGGTGAACAGCCGCTCGTACCGGGCCACCACCGCGATCTCCCGCTCGCGCAGCGCCGGGACCTGCCGGATCAGCTGGTAGCGCGCCACCGAGACGCTGGGCGTGGAGGCGTACATCCGCAGCACCTCCTTGATGCCGCGGCAGACCACGTCCAGCGGGTGCTCCTCCGACTCGGCGCTGGCCAGCAGGTCGGCCACCCGGACCAGGGTGTCGTCGTGGTCCGGGAAGATCGCCTCCTCCTTGGAGCGGAAGTAGCGGAAGAACGTCCGCCGCGCCACGCCCGCCTCGGCGGCGATCTGATCGACCGTCGTCTCCTCGTAGCCCTGGTTTGCGAACAGCTCCATGGCGGCCGACGCCAGCTCCTGGCGCATCTGACGGCGCTGCGCGGCGGCGCGCCGCGCGCCGGTGCCGCCCTCGGCGGGCCGGCCGCCGTCCGCCTGCTCCCGGGACGGCTGCTGCTGCACGGATGACTGTTCCCGATCCATGCCCGGAACGCTACACGTCCCCGGTGCCGCGCCGGCCGGCCTCGTCCGGCGGACCGGTGCCACCGGCGGCGCCGCGGCCGGCCGCTGCCACCGGGGCACCGCCGCCGACTGGTTCCATCCCGGGCGTCCGGCCGGTGCAGTGCCGCTCCGCGGACCTCTTCCCGCTGGCTCGGTGTTCATCTGAGACTCCTTGCAGCGATGCCACGCGCCGGTGACACCACGTGTCCGTGGGTGGCCGATCGGTTCCGTGGGAGGGGCGGGGTGCGCCGGGGGGCCGTGGGCCGGCCCCCGGCCCCCCCTACGCGGCGGGGGTGGGGGAGGGAGACGCGGCCGGGGGTGCGGGGCCCGCGAGCGG
>NZ_JBHWBW010000438.1:0-2250 GCF_042735675.1 Kitasatospora sp. NPDC059571 | reverse complement strand
TTTTTTTTAATACCCCGGCGCGGGGGTGGGGGGGGGGGGGGGGGGGGGGCGGGGGCCCGGGGGGGGGCCCCCCGCCCCGCCGTCAGCGCCGGGCGTGGTCGCGGAAGCCGCGCCCGCTCTTGCGGCCCAGGCAGCCGGCCGCCACCAGGTGCTCCAGCAGCGGCGCGGCCGCCAGGCCGGGCTCGCGGAACTCCTGGTGCAGCACCTGCTCGATGGTCAGCGAGACGTCCAGGCCGACCACGTCCAGCAGCTCGAACGGGCCCATCGGGTAGCCGCAGCCGAGCTTCATCGCGGTGTCGATGTCGTCCACGGTGGCGTAGTGCTCCTGCAGCATCCGCACCGCGTCGTTCAGGTACGGGAAGAGCAGCGCGTTGACGATGAAGCCGGCGCGGTCGCCGCACTCCACCGCGTGCTTCTTCACCGCGGCGCAGAGCTCCAGCACGGTGGCGGTGACGTCCGGCGCGGTGAGCACCGTGGAGACCACCTCGACCAGCTTCATGGCCGGCGCCGGGTTGAAGAAGTGCATGCCGATCACGTCCTGCGGCCGCGTGGTGGCGGTCGCGCAGCTGATCACCGGCAGGCTCGACGTGGTGGTGGCGAGCACCGCGCCCGGCTTCACGATCTTGTCGAGGGTGGCGAACAGCTCGCGCTTGACCGCCAGGTCCTCGGCGACCGCCTCGACCACCAGGTCCACCTCGGCGAGGTCGGCGTACCGGCCGGTCGCGGTGACCAGGGCCAGCGCCGCGTCGCGCTGCTCGGCGCTGAGGCGTCCGCGGGAGACGGACCGCTCCAGCGACTTCGCCAGCTGGGCCTTGGCACGGTCCGCCTTCTCCTGGCTGCGGGCCGCGAGCAGCACCGGCAGGCCGGACTTGGCGAAGACCTCGACGATGCCGGTGGCCATGGTGCCCGAGCCGCAGACGCCGATGCTCGCGACGGTCCGGCCCGCGACCCGGGTGCCGGCCGCGGCCGAGGCCTCGGCGACCACCCGCGAGGAGCCCGGCGCCTCGTAGGTGTAGAAGCCGCGGCCGGTCTTGCGGCCGAGCAGGCCGGCCGCCACCAGCTGGCCGAGGATCGGCGCCGGGGCGTGCAGCCGGTCCTTGGACTGCTCGTACATGGCCTCCAGCACGGTGCGCGCGGTGTCCACGCCGATCAGGTCGAGCAGCGCCAGCGGGCCCATCGGCAGGCCGCAGCCGAGCCGCATCGCGGCGTCGATGTCCTCGCGGGTGGCGTACCGCGACTCGAACATCGCGGCGGCCTGGTTGAGGTAGGCGAAGAGCAGGCCGTTCACGATGAACCCGGCCCGGTCGCCCGCGGCGACCGGCTCCTTGCCCAGGTCGCGGGCGAACGCGGCGGCGTCCTCGGCGGCCTGCGGGGAGGTGAGCACGGTGCGCACGACCTCGACCAGCTTCATGGTGTGCACCGGGTTGAAGAAGTGCAGGCCGAGCACCCGCTCCGGGCGGGCGGTGGCGGCCGCGATCCGGGTCACCGAGAGCGCGGTGGTACCGGTCGCCAGCACCGTCTCCGGCGGGCAGATGCGGTCCAGCTCGGCGAAGATCTCCCGCTTCAGCTCCAGCTGCTCGGGCACCTCCTCGATCACCAGGTCGGCACCGGCCGCGGCGTCCAGCCGGTCGCCCACCGAGATCAGCGCGAGCAGCTCGGCCCGCTGCTCGGCGGTGAGGCGCTCGCGCTGCACGGCGCGCTCCGTCGACTCCTCGATGCGGGTGAGCGCACGGGCGGCGGCGTCGGCGTCTGCCTCGATGCCGATCACCCGGCGGCCGCTGCGGGCGACGGCCACGGCGACGCCGGCACCCATGGTGCCGAGTCCGACCACGGCGACGGTGGGGAAGGGACGCTCCATTGTCCTGACTCCTTGTCATGGGCCCCGCGCCGCGCTCCGACGCGGCCGGGCGCTCGGCGGCGAGCGGCGGCAGGGTGCGTCGGAGGAGGGTGCGGCGGCGCGGGAGTGCGGGAAGGCGGGGTGCGGCCCCGCGGGGCAGCGACCGGTCCGCTCCGGTCGTGCCGCGGGTGTGCCGAGGTGTGCCCAGACGCGCTGGGAGAAGGGAAGCGGCGCGAGGGTGCTGCGCCGGAAACGGCCCCGAGGGCCGGCGATCCCGCACCCGGGCGGCCGCGAGGTACCGCGGCGCCGACCACGCCGGTGCGGCTCCCGAGGCCCGGCGCTGGTGCGTGCGGCCACTGTAGCGGAGTTACTGGCGAGTAGGAAGAGTGCCCCGCCGAGGGAGTGCCAAGGGC
>NZ_JBHWBW010000437.1:531-6683 GCF_042735675.1 Kitasatospora sp. NPDC059571 | reverse complement strand
GGGCGACGGCCGGGCGGGGCGCGGATCCGGCCCGGGCCCCGGGCGGCCGTCCTGGCCGGCCGCCCCGGCCACCCCGCCGCCGCCCAGCGCGCGCCGGACGGCCGCATCCAGGTCCAGCGCCGCGCCGCGCGCGAACGCCGCCTCGTACTCCTCCTCGGTCAGCCCCGCCCGGGCCCGCCGGGCGGCCTCCCGGTGCGGTCCGTTGAAGTTCTTCGAGCCGAAGAACGGCCGCCCGACGCCCTGCCACATCCGGTGCGCCGCGCCCTGCAGCACCCGGGCCTCCACCAGGTCCGCGGCCGGCCCCTCGGTCGCCAGCACGGCGAGCAGTTCCACCCCCAGCACGATCCCCAGCAGGTCCCGGAACCGGTGGTTCAGCCGGACGCACTCGCGCGCATGGGCGCGGGCCTGCCGCAGCTCGCCCACCGACCACCGGGAGTGCGCGTGCGCGTAGAGCCCGTAGGCGTAGGCCCACTGCTCGCCGTGCTCCTCGCAGATCCCCCGCACCCGCTCCAGCCAGCTCTCGCCGGCCGCCGCATCGCCCTGGAACACGTACGCCAGTCCGAGTTCGAACATGGCCATCAGGACGTTGCTGTTCAGCTCGCCCAGCGTGTTGTAGTGCCAGAGCGCCTCCTCGAACAGCTCGGCGGCGCGCACCGGGTCGTCCGCGATCAGCGCTGCACAGCCCTGCCGGTGCACCGCGTACGCCAGCGCCCGGTCGTCGCCGGTCTCCAGCGCCTGCCGGCGGCACTCCTCCAGTGCGGGGGCCGCCCGCACCAGGTCGCCCTGGAGGGTCGCCATGTACCCGGTCACCCACAGGGCCTTGGCCCGCGGCCCGGTCGGCTCGGGGGCGAGCGCCAGCGCCCGGTCCAGCCAGTGCCGCCCCTCGCCGAGGTGGCCGGTGCCGACCCAGTAGAACCACAGCGTTCCGGCCAGCACCAGGGCCAGCTGCTCCTCACCCGGCTCGGCCAGGCAGAACTCCAGGGCCGCCCGCAGGTTCGGGTGGGCGAGCCGGGTGCGCTCCGCGGTCTCCGCCTGCCGGGGGCCGAACCACTCGACCTCGCCCCAGGAGGCCAGCCCCAGGTACCAGTCGCGGTGCCGCCGCCGCAGCCGCCCGTCGTCGTCCGCCGCACGCAGCCACTGACCGCCGTACTCGCGCAGGGTGTCGAGCATCCGGAACCGGACCGCGCCGTCCGCGCCGGCCTCGGCGAGCCGCAGCAGCACCGACTTGTCGACCAGCTCGCCGAGCACACCGAGGACCTCCTCGGCCGCGATGCCGTCCCCGGCGCAGACGTACTCGGCGGCCTCCAGCTCGAAGCTGCCCGCGAAGACGGACAGCCGTGCCCAGAGCAAACGTTCCTGCGGGGTGCAGAGTTCGTGGCTCCAGCCGATCGTCGTGCGCAGCGTCTGATGCCGCGGCGGGGCCGTCCGGGCCCCTCCGGTGAGCAGCCGGAAGCGGTCGTCCAGCCGGACGGCGATCTGCTCCACCGACAGCACCCGCAGCCGGCCCGCGGCCAGCTCCACCGCCAGCGGGATGCCGTCCAGCCGCCGGCACAACTGGGCCACGTCGGCGCGGTTCGCCTCGGTGAGGCCGAAGCCCGGCAGCACCGCCGCGGCGCGATCGGCGAACAGCCGGACGGCGTCCGCGGGGCCGTCGCCCGAGGCCTCCACCGGCAGCGGGCCGAGCGGCAGCAGGTGCTCGCCGTCCACCCGCAGGGACTGCCGGCTGGTGGCGAGCACCCGCAGCCCCGGCGCGCCGCGCAGCAGCGTGCCGACGAGCTCGGCGCACGCCTCCACGAGGTGCTCGCAGCCGTCCAGCACCAGCAGCATCCGGCGGTCGGCCAACTGCTCGACGAGCACGTCCAGCGGCGGGCGGGCGGTGGCGTCGGTCAGCCGGAGGGCCTCCAGCACCGCGTGGCCGAGCAGCAGCGGGTCCTGCACCGCGCCCAGCTCGGCCAGGCGCGCGCCGTCCGCGAAGTCCGCACCGGACGCGGCGGCGGCCCGCAGCGCCAGCCGGCTCTTGCCCACCCCGCCGGGACCGGTCACCGTGACCAGTCGGGAAGAGGCCAACAGCGATGCCAGAGAGGCGAGTTCGTCCTGACGGCCGACCAGCCCGGCGGTCTCGGCGGGCAGCCACCCGCCGGGCGACTGCTGCCGCACCGCCGCCGGAGCGCAGCCATCCGCCGGTTCGCTGGCCAACCCGAGCCCCCAAGTCGTCCCGGGCCGCCGCCCGTCCTGCCGTTCGAGGTCCGCACACGGCGGATCACTCCGCCCAACGAGGTGACCGGCCGGTAGGTTACGTCGGGACCCGCCCGCCGCCCGCCCGGTTCCGGCCCGGCACGGCACTTATCCGGTCGGGAAACCCCCCGTGGTCACGATAGGGTTCCCTCCGGAGGAAGCTGCAAGGCGAGGGAGCGCGCAAGGTGTCCGTGGGAGAGCTGGCCGGCCTGCTGGTGGCCGTCTTCTGGGCGGTCCTGGTCACCCTGCTCGCCGTGGTCCTCGTCCGGCTCTCCAAGGTGCTCCGCGAGGCCACCGTCCTGGTCTCCGCCGTGACCGAGCAGGCCGTTCCGCTGCTCACCGAGGCCGGCGCCGCCGTGCGCAGCGCCAACGAGCAGCTCGAACGCGTCGACGAGATCACCGCCAACGTCCAGGACGCCGCCGCCAACGCCAACGCGCTCTCCTCCACGGTCGCCGCGACCATCGGCGGACCGCTGGTCAAGGTCGCCGCGTTCAGCTACGGCGTCCGCAAGGCCGTCGCCCGCCAGCAGGCCGGCCCGGCGGTGCCCGAGCAGGCCGCCGACCGCGACGCGCTCGCCCGGCTGGTCCGGGCCGAGGTCCGCGCGGCCACCGCGCCGCGCTCCGGCGGGCTGCTGGCCCGCGTCCGGCGAGCGGTGAGGGGCTGACCGCGGTGGTTCGACGCATCTTCTGGATGGCGGTCGGCGCCGGCGCCACCGTCTGGGCCATGAACAAGGCCAACGAGGCCGTGCACCGGCTCACCCCCGACAGCCTCTCCGGCACCGCCGCCCGCGGCGCCCTCCACCTCGGCGACGCCGCCAAGCGGTTCGCCCGGGACGTCCGGGCCGGCATGGCCGAGCGCGAGGAACAGCTGCGCGCCGACCTCGGCCTGGACGGCACCGCCGTGGTCGAGCCGCCGCGCCGCCGTGCGCTGCGCCCCGAGCCCGGCCACCGAGCTATCTCGGCGGCCCCGGGCTCCCCGGCGGCCGCCCTGCCCCCGACGCGAAGCACCACCACCCCCAGCATTGCCGAGTCCCGGCAGCGCCGAGCGCTGCCGGGCAGCAACCAAACCGGAAGGACCACTGATGGAGTCGGCTGAGATCCGCCGCCGCTGGCTGCGCTTCTTCGAGGAGCGCGGCCACACCGTCGTACCGTCGGCCTCGCTGGTCGCCGACGACCCCACCCTGCTGCTGGTCAACGCCGGCATGGTGCCGTTCAAGCCGTACTTCCTCGGCGAGGTCAAGCCGCCGTTCACCCGCGCCACCTCGGTCCAGAAGTGCGTGCGCACGCTGGACATCGAGGAGGTCGGCAAGACCACCCGGCACGGCTCGTTCTTCCAGATGTGCGGCAACTTCTCCTTCGGCGACTACTTCAAGGAAGGCGCCATCAAGTCCGCGTGGGAGCTGCTCACCACGCCCGTCGCGGACGGCGGCTACGGCCTGGAGAAGGAGAAGCTCTGGATCACCGTCTACAAGGACGACGACGAGGCCGAGCAGATCTGGCGCGACGTCATCGGCGTGCCCTCCGAGCGCATCCAGCGCCTCGGCATGAAGGACAACTTCTGGTCGATGGGCGTCCCCGGCCCGTGCGGCCCGTGCTCGGAGATCAACTACGACCGCGGCCCCGCGTACGGCGAGGAGGGCGGCCCGGCCGTCAACGGCGAGCGCTACCTGGAGATCTGGAACCTGGTCTTCATGCAGTACGAGCGCGGCCACGGTGACGGCAAGGACGGCTTCGAGATCCTCGGCGACCTGCCGAGCAAGAACATCGACACCGGCCTGGGCCTCGAGCGCCTCGCCGCCATCCTGCAGGGCGTCGACAACCTCTTCGAGATCGACACCAGCCGGATGATCCTGGACCGCGCGGCCGAGCTCACCGGCCACACCTACGGCCGCGACCACAAGTCGGACGTCTCGCTGCGCGTGGTCACCGACCACTTCCGCACCGCGCTGATGCTGGTCGGCGACGGCGTCACCCCGGGCAACGAGGGCCGCGGCTACGTGCTGCGCCGCATCCTGCGCCGCGCCATCCGCAACATGCGCCTGCTCGGCGCCACCGAGCCGGTGGCCAAGGAGCTCATCGACATCTCCATCAAGGCGATGGCCCCGCAGTACCCGGAGCTGGAGACCGACCGCAAGCGCATCGAGACGGTCGTCACCGCCGAGGAGAGCGCCTTCCTGCAGACCCTGAAGTCCGGGACCAGCCTGCTGGACGCGGCCATCACCGAGACCAAGCAGGCCGGTGGTGCGGTGCTCTCCGGCGACCAGGCGTTCAAGCTGCACGACACCTACGGCTTCCCGATCGACCTGACCCTGGAGATGGCAGAGGAGCAGGGCCTCCAGGTCGACGAGACCGGGTTCCGCCGCCTGATGCAGGCGCAGCGGGACGCGGCCAAGGCGGACGCCAAGAAGAAGAAGATGGGCCACGCGGACGTCGCCGCGTACCGCGAGGTCGCCGACAAGTCCGGCGCCTCGGTCTTCACCGGCTACACCGCCACCGAGGGCGAGGCCACCGTCGTCGGCCTGCTGGTCGGCGGCGTGCCCGCGCCCGCCGCGACCGAGGGCGACGAGGTCGAGATCATCCTCGACCGCACCCCGTTCTACGCCGAGGGCGGCGGCCAGCTCGCCGACCACGGCCGGATCCGCCTGGACTCCGGCGCGGTCGTGGAGATCCGCGACGTGCAGCAGCCGGTGCCCGGTGTGACCGTGCACTCCGGCGGGGTGCTCTTCGGCGAGGTGGTGCTCGGCGCGTCCGCGTACGCCACCATCGACGTCGACCGCCGCCGTGCGGTCTCGCGTGCGCACTCGGCCACCCACCTGACCCACCAGGCGCTGCGCGACGCGCTCGGCCCGACGGCCGCCCAGGCCGGTTCGGAGAACGCGCCCGGCCGCTTCCGCTTCGACTTCGGCTCGCCGACCGCCGTGCCCGGCAGCGTGCTGACCGACGTCGAGCAGAAGATCAACGAGGTGCTGGTCCGCGAGCTCGACGTCACCGCCGAGGTCATGACGATGGACCAGGCCCGCAAGGCCGGCGCCATCGCGATGTTCGGCGAGAAGTACGGCGACTCGGTGCGCGTGGTCACCATCGGCGACTTCTCCAAGGAGCTGTGCGGCGGCACGCACGTCGGCAACACCGCCCAGCTGGGTCTGGTGAAGCTGCTCGGCGAGTCCTCGATCGGCTCCGGCGTGCGCCGCGTGGAGGCGCTGGTCGGCGTCGACGCGTACAAGTTCCTGGCCCGTGAGCACACCGTGGTCTCCCAGCTCACCGAGCTGGTCAAGGGCCGCCCGGAGGAGCTGCCGGAGAAGATCTCCGGCATGCTCGCCAAGCTCAAGGACGCCGAGAAGGAGATCGAGCGCTTCCGCGCGGAGAAGGTCCTCGCGGCCGCCGCCGGGCTCGCCGAGGGCGCCGAGGACGTCCGCGGGGTGGCCGTGGTCGCGGCCCGGGTGGCCGACGGCACCGGTGCGGACGAGCTGCGCAAGCTCGTGCTGGACGTCCGCGGCCGGCTGGGCTCGCGCCCGGCCGTGGTCGCCGCCTTCACCGTGGCGAACGACCGCCCGCTGACCGTGATCGCGACCAACGAGGACGCCCGCGCCCGCGGCGTCAAGGCCGGTGAGCTGGTGCGCACCGCGGCCAAGACGCTCGGCGGCGGCGGTGGCGGCAAGGACGACGTCGCCCAGGGCGGCGGCTCCAACCCGGCCGCGGTCGGCGAGGCGATCGAGGCCGTCCGGGCCCTGGTCGCGGAGCGCGCCTCCTGATGACCGAGGAGCAGCCCGAGAAGGTCTTCCGGCGGGGCCGGCGGATCGCCGTCGACGTGGGTGACGCCCGGATCGGGGGCGCGGGCGGGGGCCCCGTCGGGGTGTTTGCCACGCCCGGGGTGTCCCGGGCCGCCGGGGGGCGGTGCCGCGGCCGGGGGTGTGGGT
>NZ_JBHWBW010000437.1:0-521 GCF_042735675.1 Kitasatospora sp. NPDC059571 | reverse complement strand
CCCGCTTGTCTCCGGGGGGGGGCCCGGGTTGCGCGGCGCGCGGGGGGGTGCCCGCGGGGGCGGGTGCTGAGTCCCCCCCCCCCACGGGCTGATCGCCACGCCGGTGGAGACCGTGCCCGCCGGCGGCCGTTCCCAGGCGCGGCTGAAGGCGATCGTCGAGGAGTACGACGCGATCGAGGTCGTGGTGGGGCTGCCCCGCTCGCTGAGCGGCAAGGAGGGCCCGGCCGCGGCGAAGGTCCGGGCGTACGCCGGGCGGCTCGCGGCGCTGGTGGCGCCGGTCGGGGTGCGGCTGGTCGACGAGCGGATGACCACGGTCACCGCCGCCCAGGGCCTGCGGGCCTCCGGCCGGTCCTCGAAGAAGGGCCGCTCGGTGATCGACCAGGCCGCGGCCGTGGTGATCCTCCAGTCGGCACTTGAGGCCGAACGGGTGAGCGGTCGGGCGCCCGGTGAGAGCGTCGAACCGGTCGGCTGATCCGATTGTTCTAACGTCCCAGAGGGGGCCCGTGCGGACGCGTCCGCAC
>NZ_JBHWBW010000436.1:0-6702 GCF_042735675.1 Kitasatospora sp. NPDC059571 | reverse complement strand
GCCTGCGGTTTTTTTTTTATCGCCCGGGGGCCCAGGGCGCGGGGCGGGCCCCCGCGCGGGGGGGGGGGGGCCGCCGGCGGCGCGGCCTCAGCCCGAGCAGACCCCGCGCTGCCAGTCGACCACCGCGGCGGGACCGGAGTAGCGCCACTCGGGGGCCAGCACCTCGGCGTCGAGGCGGGCGGCCGCGGCCCGGTCCTCCACGACGTAGCCGTAGTCCTGCAGCCAGGCCGGGTAGAGGTTCTTCGAGCCGGTGTAGAACGCCTCGCCGTCCACCGACACCAGCTTGTGGTGCAGCGCGTACGGATGGCCGTCGGCCCAGGTGGCACCGGACGCGGACCGGAAGGACGCCAGCTGGAGGCCGCCGCAGAGCACCGCGCCCGCCTTCGCCCGGTCACCGGTCAGCCGCACCAGGCGCTCGCGCAGCACGTCGGAGACCTCGCTCAGCGAGCGGATCTGCGAGTAGCCGCCGCTGCCGACCGCCCCGCGGTTCGCGGGGTCGCTGACCACGATCCGCACCTTGACGCCGGCCGCGAGCCGCTCCGCCAGGGCGTCGTAGAGCCGCTGGTCGTAGCGGGGCAGTGGCGGGCAGGTGGCGTTGAGGTCCTGCTGGGAGATCTCGATGTGCTCCCGGGCGCCGGCGACCAGCGCGCGCAGCGCGTTCTCCTCAGGGTTGACCGTCTCGTAGTCGCGGTCGGCGTTGGTGCGGTCGGGCAGGCCGACGCCGCACCGGGTCGGGGCCGGGTCGAGCGGCCGCGGGCGGTAGGCGGAGGCCGGGTCGGCGGTGCGGACGCCGATCCCGAGGCCGCCGACGGCGATCACCGGGACGCTGCCGGCGGGCGCGGCGGGCGGCTCGCCGAGGGCCCGCGGGCAGGCTCCGCCGGCCGGGCCGGCCAGCCAGACGTTCTGGCCGAGGCCGCCGGAGTTGTCGCAGGTCCAGGACCACATGGTGTCCAGGAAGCGGCCGGCCGAGGCCGCCGCGGGGCCGGTGAGCTCGATGTCGGCATCGGTGACCGGGTGGGCGGTGTCCAGGTAGTCGTCCTTCCACCCGTTGATCCCGCCGGCGATGACGGTGCGGCCGTCCACCACGAGGAGCTTGGAGTGGTTCCAGGACAGTCCGGTGCGCGAGGTGGTGGCGGAGGCGACGGTGAGCGCGACCTGTCCGGCCGCCGGGCCGAGCCGGGCGAGCAGCTCGTCGCGGTAGGCGGCCGGGCGGACGTTCAGGTGGTAGAGCGGCGCGGCGCCGACCAGGATCCGCAGGGTGAGGTGCCGGCCGTCGGCGGTGGCCGCCCGCAGCCCGGCCACCAGGGCGTCCTCGAACCCGCCGTTCGGGAACGGCGCCAGCGAGGAGATGTCGACCGACCGGGTGGCGCCGGCGACCGCGGCGGTGGTGCGGGCGAGCAGATCGGCGCTGCCGGGCCGCTCGCGGCAGGCGTCGTCGCCCCAGCAGCCCGGGGTCTGCAGCACCCCGTCGAAACGGTTGCCCTCGCTGCGCTGCCAGACCTGCCCCTCCAGGCCCGGGGAGACGGTGCGCAGCGCCGCCTCGACGGCGTCCAGGTGCGGGGTGGCGGAGGGGGCTGCGGGCGCCGCTGCGGTCGCGGCGCGAGCGGGTGCGACGGGCAGCACGCCGAGGACGGCGGCGAGCACGAGCAGCGGGCGGGCGGCGCGGCCGGGGCGGCGCGGGCGGCGGTCAGGCACGGAGGGCATTCCTTTGGCGGGTCACCAACAATCTACCCAATGGTAACTTGACGGCCCACCAGATGATCACACCGGGACGGTCACAGCGGCTCGGAGCGCCCCCGCCCGCCGATCCGCACCCCGGCCGGCTCCGCGTCGTCCCGCACCAGCCGCCCGGCCTGATCGGCCGTCAGCGGACGGGCGAACAGGTAGCCCTGGCCCAGCGGGCAGCCCATGGCGGCCAGCAGGTCGCGCTGGACCGTGTTCTCGATACCCTCCGCGATGACCTGGACGCCGAGGGTGTCCGCGATCCGCGTGATGCCCTCCACCAGCGCGAACTGCTGCTGGGAGTGGCCGAGTCCGTCGATGAACGACTTGTCGATCTTCAGGATGGAGATCGGGAACTCGCGCAGGTAGCTCAGCGAGGAGTAGCCGGTGCCGAAGTCGTCGATGGCGATCCGCACCCCGAGGTCGCCGAGCATCTGCATGTCGGTCCTGACCCGCTCGTCACGGCGCATCAGCACGCTCTCGGTCAGCTCCAGCACCAGGCTCCCGGGCGCGATGCCGCTGTGCTCGACCACCTGCCGCACGGTGTCGACGAAGCCCGCGTCGCGGAACTGCCGGGCCGAGACGTTGACGCTGACCCGCAGCTGGGGGCGGCCGGCGGTCTCCCGCAGACCCGCGCTCTGCTGCTGCCAGCGCACCGCGTCCGCGACCGCCCGCTCCAGCACCCAGGCACCGAGCGGCACGATCTGCCCGCTCTCCTCCGCCAGCGAGATGAACTCCTCCGGCAGCACCATGCCGCGCCGTTCGTGCGGCCAGCGCACCAGCGCCTCGAAGGCCACCAGCTCCCCGCCGGCGAGGTCCACGATCGGCTGGTAGAAGAGCGCGAACGCGGACTCGGCGATCGCGCTGTCCAGGCTCTCGTTCAGCTCGTGCCGCTCCACCAGCCCGGCCTGGAGGGCCGGCTGGTAGGCGCACCACTGCCGCTTCCCCGCGGCCTTCGCCGAGTACAGCGCCAGGTCCGCGTGGGTGAGCAGCTCGGCGGAGTCCTCGCTGTCCTCGGTGGTGGCGACGCCGACGCTGGCGGCCACCCGGACGGCTCCGGAGCTGAGCCGGAACGGCTCCTCGAAGACCGAGAGCACCGCGGAGGCGGTCGCCCCCACGTCGTCCGGCGACAGCGCGTCCTCGACCAGCACCGCGAACTCGTCGCCGCCGAGCCGGGCCGCGGTGTCCGAGGTGCGCAGCGCGGTGGAGATCCGCAGCGAGACCGCCACCAGGAGCTCGTCGCCGACGGCGTGGCCCTGGGTGTCGTTGACCATCTTGAAGTCGTCCAGGTCGATGAAGAGCACGCCCGCCACCGTGCCGCGCCGACCGCTGCGGGAGAGCGCGTGGCCGACCCGGTCCTGGAACAGCACCCGGTTGGCGAGCCCGGTGAGCGAATCGTGGAACGCCCGGTGGGTGAGTTCGCGCTCCATCTGCCGCTGGTCGGTGACGTCGCGCAGGGTGAGCACCAGCCCGCCGACCGTCGGGTCGTCGCGCAGGTCGTTCCAGCGCACCTCGGCCTCGATCACGCTGCGGTCGCCGCGCAGCAGCCGCCAGTGCTCGCGCTGCTCGGCCTGCTCACGGGTGCGCATCCGGATCAGCGCCTGGTTGACGGCGCGGCTGTCCTCCGGCGGCACCAGGTCGGTGAGCGCGCGGCCGTCCAGGGACGGGTGGCCGAGCACCCGGTCCGCGGAGGACGAGGCGTAGCGGATGGTGTCGTCGGCGCGCAGGATCAGGATCACGTCGGAGGCGCTCTGCACCAGGGTGCGGAAGTACAGCTCGCTGTTGCGCCGGGTGATCTCGGCGCTCAGCGTGACGCGTTCGACCGCCAGCGCGGCCTGGCCGGCGAGGATGTCCAGCGTGCCCCATAAGGCCGTGAGCCGCTGCTCGGTGCCGCCCACCACCAGGACGCCGATCAGCGGGGAACCGATCGCCCGCTTGTCGAGGACGAGCGGGCAGACCAGTGCGGCCGGTGCGCCGTCCAGCCGCTCGGCCAGGGCGGGGCCGAGCCGTGAGACGGGCACGAGCCGGCTCTCCCGGGCGATGTGCTCCACCTCCAGGGGGTCGTCCGGCCCGATCTTCAGGCTGCCCTCCTCGCTGACCGCGAGCAGCGCCACGTGGGCGGGCTCGGCGGGCAGCAGCGCGGAGGCCGCGGTGCGCACCGACTCGGCGACCTGCTCGACGGTGGTGGCGCCGCCCAGGCCGGCGCCGGCCACCCGGAGCACCCGCTCGCGCTCCACCGCGTGCCGGTAGGCCAGCACCACCCCGGCGAGGCGGGAGAGCACCAGCAGGAACAGCACCGCGGAGAACCCGCCGATCACCGCCGCGTTGGTCGCGTCACTGTGGGTGACGTCGGCGAGCAGCATCACCGGCGCGATCAGCGAGGCCATCGTGAGCAGCGCGATCCGGCCGCGGGTGATGTCGGCCGGCTGGGTCGGGACGGGCCTGGTCAGCTCGACCATCGACGGCTCCAGCGCGGCGGCGCCCCAGGCGGCGTACAGCACCGCCCAGCCGAGGTCCACCGGGGTGCCGATCCGCCACACGCCGTGCAGCTGGATCAGTCCGTAGAGCACGTCGGAGACGAGCAGGCCGACGGTGCCGATGGTGAGCAGCAGCAGCGCCGGGCTCTTGCCTCCGCGGGGCACCAGCAGCCGCAGCAGCAGGGCGAGCACCAGGACGTCGCCGAGCGGGTAGGCGATCGAGACGGCCTTCTGGAACCAGGTCAGCTCGGGGTTCTGGGCGTACGGGGTGATCAGGTACGTCCAGCTGAGCAGGGCGAGACCGACGGTGAGGGTGAGTGCGTCGATCAGGCTGCCGCGGTCCTGGTGGGCGGTGCGCCAGCGGATGAAGCCCCACACGCCGAAGCCGTACAGCAGGTACTCGGCGAGGTAGAAGCCGTCCGCGATCGACGGGAAGTCGTTCTGGTGCAGGTAGTCGGTCTGGATGACCTGGACGACCTCGCCCGCGGTGAAGCTGAGGTTCGCCACCGCCAGCAGGTACCAGGACATCGGGTGCGCCGGCCTGTTCAGCCGCACCCCGACGATGATGGCCGCGAAGGCGCTGAGGCCGATGCCCGTCCACCAGATGATGCGGTCGGACGGGAAGCGGTAGTACACCGCCGTGAGCAGTGCGATCCACGCGAGGTAACCGGCCGTCAGCCGTTGTCGTCGACGCGTCAACCCGGCTACCCCCTCGGAGGCGGCGAGCCGATCGGCTCGGTCGGGCTCGGGACGAAGGTGTCAGGGACAGAGCGATCTCAATCATACATAGCGAGCACCGGGTGCCTATAGTCGAGAATGTCGGAGAGCGGACATGCCGGAGAATGGCCGTGCCGGGCGGCGGAGACCACGGCCGTGAAACTGCTCGCCGATCCCGTTCCGGGCATTCCCTCCGCCGTCTGTCGAGGTCAACGCCGGTGGACCAGTCGATTCACGCCCAGCAGCCCGATCCCGGGAACAGCCTCGTTCTGGTGAACGCGGACGGTCAGTATGCGATCTGGACGGGTGATGTCCCCGTTCCCGACGGGTGGCGGAGGGTGTTCGGCCCGACCGGCCGGGAGGCCTGCCGGCAGGAGGTCACGGCCCGCTGGCACGACCTGCGGCCCACCGGCCGCGGCACCCCCGGGCGGACGGTGCACGGGCTGTTCCGGGAGCAGGCGGCCCGCCGGCCCGGCGCGGTCGCGGTGCTCTGCGACGACGGGCCGCTCAGCTACGAGGAGCTCGACGGCCGCAGCGACCGCCTCGCCGAGGAGCTGCGCACGATCGGCGTCGGCCCGGACCGGGTCGTGCCGGTCTGCCTGGAGCGCAGCGGGGACATGGTGGTCGCCCTCCTGGCCGCGCTCAAGGCGGGCGGCGCGTTCCTGCCGCTCGACCCCGCCCACCCCGACCTGCGGCTGCAGCAGCTCGCCGCGGACTGCGGCGCCGGACCGGTGCTGACCAGCAGCGACCACGCCCGGCTCTTCCCGGGTGCGGTGATGGTCGAGGCGTACCGCTCGCCGGGCCCGCCGGGGGCCGCGCCGCCGCCCGACCTCACCGATCCGGACGACCTCGCCTACCTGATCTACACCTCCGGCACCACCGGGCGCCCCAAGGGCGTGCCGGTGAGCCACCGCACGATGGTGTTCACGCTGTCGCGGATCGCCGAGGTGTACGGCATGGCGCCCACCGACCGGGTGCTCCAGCTCGGCGCGCTCGGCTTCGACACCTCGCTGGAGCAGATCTTCACCCCGCTGCTGAACGGGGCGACCCTCGTCCTCGGCGGCCGGCACACCTGGGCGCCCATCGAGCTCGCCCACCGGCTGCCCGAACTCGCCATCACCGTTGCCGATCTGACGCCCAGCTACTGGCACCGGCTGCTCGCCGTGCTGCCCGAGAACCGGCGCCCGGCCACCGCACTGCGGCTGCTGATCGTCGGCGGCGACACCGTCCCCGCCGAGGACTGCCGCACCACGCTGCGGCGGCTGCCCGGCACCCGGCTGCTCAACGCCTACGGGCTCACCGAGACCGGCATCACCTCGACCGTCGGCGAGATCGGCGAGGAGCTGCTGGCCCAGCCCGCGCACGCGCCCGTCCCGGTCGGCCGCCCGCTGCTCGGCACCTTCGTGCACGTGCTGGACACGGCGCTGCGGCCGGTGCCGCCCGGCGAGAAGGGCGAGGTCTACCTCGGCGGCCCGGGGCTGGCCCGCGGCTACTGGCGGCGGCCCGCCCTCACCGCCGAGCGGTTCCTGCCCGAGCCGTACGCGGGCACGCCCGGCGGGCGGATGTACCGCACCGGCGACACCGGGCGGTGGCGCCCGGACGGCGCCCTGGAGCTGATCGGCCGGGCCGACGACCAGGTCAAGATCCGCGGCTACCGGGTCGACCCGGGCGGGGGGGAGTCGGGGGGGGCCCCGCACCCGGACGTGGGCCACGCCCCGGTCGGGCCCGGCGCGGGGCACGGCGGGGGTCGGGTGGGCACCGCGGAGTACACCACGCGCGGCCGGCA
>NZ_JBHWBW010000435.1:0-6744 GCF_042735675.1 Kitasatospora sp. NPDC059571 | reverse complement strand
CGTTGACTTTTGGCACGCTGTTGAGTTCTCAAGGAACGGACACTTCCTTCGGACCGCCTTCCAGCGGACCCTCCGGGCGTTTCGCTCTTTCGTGTTTCCAGCTTATCAGATGTTTTCCGCTCCGTTTTCCGGAGTTTCTTTCATCGGATTGCTTCGGCCTTTCGGCGCTCCCGAACTCTATCAGAGTTCTTTCACCGGCTTTCCCGGCTCGAACTGAATTCGAGCGGTCACCGACCGGCAGTGGGGCAACTCGGAGAACATTACGCTCCGAGTCGCCCCACGTCAAACCGGGACCGGACGGTGTCAGACCTCGACGACGACCGGCATGATCATCGGCCGGCGGCGGTAGTTGTCGGCCACCCACTTGCCGATCGTCCGGCGCACCAACTGCTGGACCTGGCGGGGCTCCAGGACGCCGTCGTTGGCCGAGCGGGAGAGCGCCTCCTCCAGCTTGCCCACCACCGGGACGAACGCGCTGTCGTCGATGCCGGAGCCGCGGGCCTGGATGGTCGGGCCGCTCACGATCTTGCCGTTGGCGGAGTCGACGACGACGAAGACGGAGATGAAGCCCTCCTCGCCGAGGATGCGGCGGTCCTTGAGGGAGGCCTCGGTGATGTCGCCGACGGACGAGCCGTCGACGTACACGTAGCCCGCCTGCACCTTGCCCACGATGCGGGCGACGCCGTTCTCCAGGTCGACGCAGACGCCGTCCTCCGCGATGACGACGCGGTCCTTCGGGATGCCGGTCTTGATGCCGAGGTCCGCGGCCGCCCGCAGGTGGCGCCACTCACCGTGCACGGGCATGAGGTTGCGCGGGCGGCAGATGTTGAAGAAGTAGAGCAGCTCGCCGGCCGAGGCGTGGCCGGAGACGTGCACCTTGGCGTTGCCCTTGTGCACGACGTTGGCGCCCCACCGGGTCAGGCCGTTGATCACGCGGTAGATCGCGGTCTCGTTGCCGGGGATCAGCGAGGACGCGAGCACGACCGTGTCGCCCTCGACGATGCGGATCTGGTGGTCGCGGTTGGCCATCCGGGAGAGCGCGGCCATCGGCTCGCCCTGGGAGCCGGTGCAGACGAGCACGACCTTGTCGTCCGGCAGGTCGTCCAGCGTCTTCACGTCGACGACCAGGTTGCCGGGGACCTTCAGGTACCCGAGGTCGCGCGCGATGCCCATGTTGCGGACCATCGAGCGGCCGACGAAGGCGACCTTCCGGCCGTGCGCGTGGGCCGCATCCAGCACCTGCTGGATGCGGTGCACGTGGCTGGCGAACGAGGCCACGATGATCCGGCGCTTGGCGGTGGAGAAGACGTTGCCCAGCGCCGCGGAGATGTCCCGCTCGTGCGGGATGAAGCCCGGGACCTCGGCGTTGGTGGAGTCCACCAGCAGCAGGTCCATGCCCTCCTCGGCCAGCTTGGCGAAGGCCGGGAGGTCGGTGAGGCGGCCGTCGAGCGGCAGCTGGTCCATCTTGAAGTCGCCGGTGGCGACGACCATGCCGGCCGGGGTCCGGACCGCGACGGCCAGGGCGTCCGGGATGGAGTGGTTGACCGCGATGAACTCGCAGTCGAAGGGGCCGATGCGCTCGCGCTCGCCCTCCTTGACCTCCAGCACGTACGGCCGGATCCGGTGCTCGGCGAGCTTGGCCTCGATCAGCGCGAGGGTCAGCTTCGAGCCGATCAGCGGGATGTCCGGGTTCTCCCGGAGCAGGTACGGGACGGCGCCGATGTGGTCCTCGTGGCCGTGGGTCAGGACGATGCCGTCGATCTTGTCGAGGCGGTCCCGGATGTACGTGAAGTCCGGCAGGATCAGGTCGACGCCGGGCTGCTCGTCCTCGGGGAAGAGCACGCCGCAGTCGACGATCAGGATGCGGCCGCCGTACTCGAAGACGGTCATGTTGCGGCCGATCTCGCCGAGGCCGCCGAGCGGAGTGATGCGGAGGGCGCCCTCCTTGAGTGCGGGCGGGGCGCCGAGTTCGGGGTGCGGGTGGCTCAAAAGACTCTCCTCACGACGCACGCCATATGCCCGGGGTCGTCCGGCGACATATGGCGTGCGTCCATCGTTGGTTCCTACGTTTCAGGTGCCTCCGCGCCTTCGGTCCGGTCCAGCGACAGGCCCCGGGGGGCCCGGCGAGCCGGGGCGCGCACGTCCGTGTCTGCTACAGGTGTACCCCGCCTGCGGCCAGATCCTGCCTCAGCCGGTCGATCTCCTCCGCGGTGGCGGAGACCAGCGGCAGCCGGAGCGGGCCGGAGGGGTGTCCCTGGAGGTCGAGCGCGGCCTTGGTGAGGATCACGCCCTGGGTGCGGAAGATACCGCTGAAGACCGGCAGGAGGCTCTGGTGGACGGCGGTCGCCTTGGCCGTGTCACCGGCCGTGAAGGCCTCGATCATCGCCCTGAGCTCGGGGGTCACCAGGTGGCTGACCACGCTGACCACGCCGACGGCTCCGACCGAGAGCAGCGGCAGGGTCAGGATGTCGTCGCCCGAGTACCAGGCCAGGCCGGAGCGCGCGATCGCCCAGGAGGCGGCGCCGACGTCGCCCTTGGCGTCCTTGTTGGCGACGATCCGCGGGTGCTCGCCGAGCCGGACGAGGGTCTCGTGGCTCAGCGCCACGCCGCTGCGGCCCGGGATGTCGTACAGCATCACCGGCAGGCCGGTGGCGTCGGCGATCTCCACGGTGTGCCGGTACAGCCCCTCCTGCGGGGGCTTGCTGTAGTACGGGGTCACGGCGAGCAGGCCGTGGGCGCCGGCGGCCTCCGCCTGGCGGGCCAGCTCGACGCTGTGGTGGGTGTCGTTGGTGCCGACGCCGGCGATGACGTGGGCCCGGTCCCCCACGGCCTCCACCACCGCGCGGACCAGCTGGGCCTTCTCGGCGTCGCTGGTGGTCGGCGACTCGCCGGTGGTGCCGTTGAGGACGAGGCCGTCGTTGCCGGCGTCCACGAGGTGGGCGGCGAGGCGCTGGGCGCCGTCGAGGTCGAGCCCGCCGTCGGCGGTGAAGGGGGTGACCATCGCGGTCAGGACCCGGCCGAAGGGCGTCTGGGGGGTGGAGGTCGGAGCCATGTGTCCAAAACTACTCGTAGGCGACCGGGGGTCGGTCACGCCGGTCCACGGTTCGGACATCGGGAGCCCCGGACGGCAGGTCGGGGCCGGGCCCGGACGTGGGATTCCGATGCTGCCCGCTCGGGGGTTCAGGCAGCACCGGAATCCGTGTTTCCGAGCGTAGGGAGCGGCCCGAAGGCCTGCAATCCGGACATGCCGGACGGGCCGCCGAATGCCTATCGCCGCAGGTCAGGGAGCGACTCGGCCGTGCTTCTCGAAGGCCGCATGGGTGAGCGGCATGAGCGCGGCCCACTGCTCCTCCATCTGCTCGGCGACCATCTCGATCTCCCGCTGCGGGAAGGACGGCACGGTGGCGTTCTCCCGCTTGGTGCGCAGCGAGAGGAAGTGCATCAGCGAGCGGGCGTTGCAGGTGGCGTACATCGACGAGAACAGGCCGACGGGCAGCACGGCCCGTGCGACCTCGCGGGCGACGCCCGCCGCCAGCATCTCCCGGTAGGCCTGGTAGGAGGCCCGGTAGGACGCCTCCATGGCCTCGGAGACCACCGTGTGCTGCTCGGCGGTGCCCTCGACGAACTCGTACCGGCCGGGCTTGCCCTGCTGGACGAGCCGGCGCTCCGGGCCGGGGACGTAGAAGACCGGCTGGAGCTCGCGGTAGCGGCCGGACTCCTCGTTGTAGGACCAGCCGCTGCGGTGGCGGTGGAACTCGCGGAAGACGAAGATCGGCGCGCTGATGAAGAACGTCATCGAGTTGTGCTCGAACGGGGTGCCGTGGCGGTCCCGCATCAGGTAGTTGATCAGACCCTCGGACCGGGTCGGGTCCTCGCCGATCGCCTCCAGCGACTGCTCGCCCTTGGTGGAGACCCGGGCCGCCCAGAGCACGTCGGTGTCGGTGGCGGCGCTGCGGACCAGCTCGACCGTGACGTCGCTGCGGAACGTGGGGGTCGATTCGTCGCTCAAGCGAGACTCCTTGCTGCGTCGGTGGTGCTGTGGAGCTTGATGGCGTGCTGCATCGCCTTGCGGGCGCGCGGGGTGTCCCCGGCGTCCGCGTAGGCGACGGCAAGGCGGAAGAAGGCCCGCCAGTCGCCGGGGGCGGCCTCCGCCTCGGCCTTGCGGCGGGCGAAGACCTCGTCGGCGGAGGCCCGGTCGATCCGGCCGCCGGTGGTGCGGCGCAGCTCGTCGACGGGGAGGCCGCCCTCGGCCTCCAGCTCCCGGACGAGGCGCTCGCTGGCCCGGCCGAAGCGGACGGTCTGGCGCAGGAACCAGATGCCGATCGGGGGGATGACGAAGGCGCAGAGGCCCAGGCCGATGCCGAGCGGCTTGCCCGTGGCGACCAGCTGGACGCCCTCCCCTATGCAGAGCAGGGAGACCAGGACCAGGGCGGCGGCGAGCAGGAAGAAGCCGGTGCGGGAGGTCATGGCGGGGTCCTCAGAGGTCCAGGAAGTGTTCGAGCCCGAGGGTGAGGCCCGGGTTCTCCACGACCTTGCGGACGCCCAGCAGGATGCCCGGCATGAAGCAGCTGTGGTGCAGCGAGTCGTGGCGGATGGTGAGGGTCTCGCCGGTGTCGCCGAACATCACCTGCTGGTGGGCGAGCAGGCCGCGGAGCCGGACCGCGTGCACCGGGACGCCGTCCACGTCGGCGCCCCGGGCGCCCGGGAGGGAGTGGGTGGTCGGGTCCTGCTGCGGCGGCCGGCCGGCCTCGGCGCGGGCGGCGGCGATCAGCTGCGCGGTGCGGGTGGCGGTGCCGGAGGGGGCATCGGCCTTGCGGTCGTGGTGCAGCTCGACCACCTCGACCGACTCGAAGTACCGGGCCGCCTGCTGGGCGAACTTCATGCCGAGCACGGCGCCGATGGAGAAGTTCGGCGCGATCAGCAGGCCCAGCTCCGGGTTGAGCCGGATCCAGTCCTCGACCTCGGCGAGCCGGGCGTCGTCCCAGCCGGTGGTGCCGGTGACCACGTGGATGCCGTTGTGCAGGCAGTAGTCGAGGTTGCCCATCACCGAGTCGGGGTGGGTCAGCTCGACGGCGACGTCGACGCCGGCGTCGGTGAGCTCGGTGAGTTCGGACTTGCGGCCGAGTGCGGCGACCAGCTCCATGTCCGGCGCGGCCTCGACGGCCCTGACGGCCTCGGAGCCGATCCGTCCCCCGGCGCCGATCACGGCGACACGCAGCGTCATCTCGAACAATCCCTTCAGACCAGCAGGTCGGCGAGCCTGGCGGCCCGCTTGTCGTTGATCGGGCCGATCAGCGCCAGCGAGGGCCGGTACGCGCCCAGCACATCACGGGCGACCGCGTGGACGTCGTCCAGGGTCACCGAGGCCATCTTCTCCAGCATCTCGTCGACCGAGAGGTGGTGGCCGTAGGAGATCTCGGCCTTGCCGATCCGGTTCATCAGCGAGCCGGTGTCCTCCATGCCGAGCACGGTGGAGCCGGAGAGCTGGCCGATGGCGCGGTGCAGCTCCTCCTCGGTGATGCCCTCCGCGACGACCCGCGCGAGCTCCTCGCGGCAGATCTTGAGGACCTCCTCGACCCGCTTGGGCTGGCAGCCGGCGTAGATGCCGAAGAGGCCGGTGTCGGCGTACGAGGAGGAGTAGGAGTAGACGGAGTAGGCCAGGCCGCGCTTCTCCCGGACCTCCTGGAAGAGGCGGGAGCTCATGCCGCCGCCGAGGGCGGCGTTGAGCACGCCCATGGCCCAGCGGCGCTCGTCGTGGCGGGGCACGCCGGGGGTGCCGAGGACGAGGTGGGCCTGCTCGGTGGGCCGGTTCAGCACGGCGGTGCGCCCGGCCGTGCGAACGGCCTTGACGCCGCGTCGGACCTCGGCGGGGTGGCCGGCGGACTTGGCGAGCACCGGGGCGAAGGCCTGCTCGACCAGCTTGACCACGCGGCGGTGGTCGAGGTTGCCGGCGGCGGCGACCACGAGGTTCTCGGGGCGGTAGCGGCGGTGGTAGAAGCCGGCGATCTGGTCCCGGGTGAGCCCGGTGACGGTCTCCTGGGTGCCGAGGATCGGGCGGCCGAGCGGCGCGCTGCCGAAGATCGTCTTGGCGAAGAGGTCGTGCACGACGTCGCCCGGGTCGTCCTCGGCCATCGCCATCTCCTCGAGGATGACGCCGCGTTCGGCGTCGACGTCCTCGGGGCGGATCAGCGAGCCGGTGAGCATGTCGCAGACCACGTCGATGGCCAGCGGCAGGTCGGTGTCGAGCACCCGCGCGTAGTAGCAGGTGTTCTCCTTGGCGGTGAACGCGTTCATCTCGCCGCCGACCGCGTCCAGCGCGGAGGAGATCTCCAGCGCGCTGCGCCGGGCGGTGCCCTTGAAGAGCAGGTGCTCCAGGTAGTGGGTGGCGCCGTTGAGCACCGGGGTCTCGTCCCGGGATCCGACGCCGACCCAGATGCCGAAGGTGGCGGACCGCACCGTCGGCAGGGTCTCGGTGACGACCCGCAGGCCGCCGGGGAGCACGGTGCGGCGCACCGTGCCGGCGCCGTCGACGCCCTTGAGCAGGGTCCGGGTGGTGCCGGGGCGCTGCTTCGCCGCGGAGGCCTGGGCCACCGTGGTACCTCCAAGAACTGGGAACAACAGGGTGCGGGCCCCCCCCCGCCCGGGGCGGGGGGCCCCCTGTGGCCGGTGACACCGGTGAACACGCGTCAGCGCGCCCGCCCCCCCCCACCCCCACCAAATCCGCATGTATACACGGCCGGGGAC
>NZ_JBHWBW010000434.1:4920-6782 GCF_042735675.1 Kitasatospora sp. NPDC059571 | reverse complement strand
CATCCGCCCCGCGACGATCCGGGGGCGGACGGTGCGCGGGCGCAGCCACAGCCCGGCCCGCGGGGCCGGGGCCGGGGCCGGGGCCGGTCCGGCCGGCGGGGCCAGCTCCTCGGCGGCCGGTGGCCCGGCATGCGCCCCGCGGTGCCGGCCGGAGGGACCGGGCCGGACGGGGCCGCGGGCGGCGCCGGGGGCGGCCGCGGGCGCGCTGCGCGGGAGGCCGCGGCGTACTCGCATGGGGGATCCTTTCGGGGCATCGGGGGGCGGACCTGTCGCACGGGGCAGGGAGGCCGGGGCGGCCCGGGACGGCCGAGGCGGCGGGGGTCGGGCCTGGCGGCCCGGTCAGGCGGCGCGGTCGAGATCGCCGGTGCCGAGTTCCTCGATGGCGAGCTCGCCCGCCTCGCGGTAGGCGGCGCGCTCCTGGGCGCTGGGCGAGAGCGCGACGAAGGCGGAGGTGAGGAACAGGAAGGAGCCGAGCCCGACGGCGAGCGGGAAGACGAACTGCATCGGGGTGGCGCCGCCGAGCGCGCCGCGGACGGGCTCCATCCGGACGTGCACCGCCGCCATGCCGGTGTAGTGCATGCAGGTGACCGCGATGCCCATGACCAGGGACGCGCCGGCGGCGGCCAGCACGCTTCGGATGGTGACGGCGGCCCAGAGCGCGGCCGTGGCGGCGGCGACGGCCACCGCGACGGAGAGCGCGACGGTGCCCGGGGTGTAGCGGATCGTGCCGTGGATCCGGACGGCGGACATCCCCAGGTAGTGCATGGCGGCGACGCCGAGGCCGGTGGTCAGGCCGCCGGCCAGCAGGCTGCGGGCGCGGTGCCGGCCGTAGCCGACCACGAAGACGCCGATGCCGACCACCAGGACGGCGACGAGCAGGCTGAGCAGGGTGAGCGGGACGTCGTAGCGCAGGTCGGTGCCGTCCACGCTGAAGCCGAACATGGCGACGAAGTGCATCGTCCAGATGCCCGAACCGATCGCCGCGGCGGCGGTGATCAGCCAGTTGCGCCGGGACGGGCCGGTGGCGGAGAGCGCGCGCAGCGTGCAGCGCAGACCGAGCGCGGCCCCGGCACAGGCCATCAGATAGGAGAGGACGGGTGTCAGCCACCCGGAGCTGAGGTGGTTCATGGTTCCCAACGGGGCCTCCGAAGCATCGACCTGAGGGGCGGTCATATGCCGATCGCATGTGCGAGGCGGTTCTCGGATGCGGGGGACGCTACCCAGCGTCCGGATCCGGTCACTCGAAGATGCCCAAAGCCGCCCGGGGCGGGCCGGGCGTGTGCTCGAATGGACGGCCGCCGTGTGTGCGCCCCGGACTGACGGTTCGTCATCGTCGGGGACTCCACGGTGAGCCCGTCCCCGTCCCCGTCCGCCTCCGCCTCGGCATCGGCCTCGCCGGGCACCTCACCCGGCACGTCGCCGGGCACCTCGCCGGGCCCGAGCGGCGGTGGCGCGTCCTGCGCGGTGGCCTGCACGGTCAGCATCCAGTGGGGCGGCGGTTTCGCGGCGAACGTGACCGTCCGCAACACCGGGACGGCCGCGGTCAACGGCTGGACACTGCGCTGGTCGTTCGCCGACGGGCGGACCGTCTCCCAGCTGTGGAACGGCAGTTACACCCGGACCGGGGCCGCCGTGGCGGTCGGCGGCCCCGGGTACAACGGGACGCTCGCGCCCGGCGGCGGCAGCACGTCCTTCGGCTTCGACGGGACGTGGACCACCGCCAACTCCCGGCCGGCCGCGTTCACCCTCAACGGGGCGTCCTGCACGGTGGAGTGAGCTCGGACCGCGGGGGGGGGGGGGGGGGGGCCGCCCCCCCCCCCCCCCCCCCCCCCGGGGCGGGGTGTGGGGGGGGGAGGCGCCCG
>NZ_JBHWBW010000434.1:0-4910 GCF_042735675.1 Kitasatospora sp. NPDC059571 | reverse complement strand
GTGCGGCAGCCGCCGCACCGCCCCCCGCGGCAGCTCAGGAGCTCGTGGTCGGCTTGCTGCCGCCGGTGCCGTTCTTGGCCAGGCAGAGCACGTAGTCGCCGCCGCCCGCGCCCTGGTGGACGAAGGAGGCGTCGCTGTCCGGGTAGGCCGTGCAGGCCTGCTTGTCGTCGGACGTGCCGGACACCCGGCCCAGCACCTTGTAGTCCGCCGTCGGGTCGCTGCACGGCAGGACCTTGAGGTCCGGGCTGGAGTCGGTGCCGCCGTTGTGCACGCAGTCGCCGGCCGAGATCGACAGCGAGGCCGGCACCCGGTACGGCGTGGACGGGACGTACGGGTCGTTCTTGGTGACCGCGCCGATCACCAGCAGGGTGATGACCAGTGACCAGCCGATGACCGGCAGCAGGAGCATGAGCATCGCCGGGCGTCGGGTCAGCGGCACGCCCGGGTTCAGCTGCGGGCCCTGCGGGTTGGTCGCCGGCGGCAGCGCCTTGATCTTGTTGTAGGCGAACACGTTGCGCAGCAGGGTGATCGGGGTGAACACCGACGACAGGTAGCCCCACCAGCCCTGGACGAGCGTGCGGGCCGACATGTCGCGCACCGTCGCGGTGCCGCAGGTGCGGCAGAACGGGCCCGGCTGCTTCAGGAACTGCATGATGACGATCATTCCGCGGTGGCCGCGGACGGTGGTCTGCACGGCCGGGAAGCCGCCGCAGAACCGGCAGACCGGGCCGCCGTCGGGCGCCGTGCCCGGGCCGCCGTACGGCATCGGCTGCCCGTAGGGGGCCGGCTGGCCGTACGGTGCGGGCTGGGCGTACGGGCCGGGCTGGCCGTAGGCCGGGGGCGCCGCGGGGGCGGCGCCGTACGGTGCGGGCTGGGCGTAGGGGCCGGGCTGCGCCGGGGCGGCCGGCGCGGGGTAGCCGTAGCCGGGCGCCGGCGGGTACGGCTGGCCGGGCGGTGCCGGCTGCGGGGGCGCGGCGGCGGCGTACGGATTCGACGGCGGGTAGGGAGAGGTCAAAGGTCTGGTCCCCGTTGAAAGTCGGTGGCGACGGGCGGGCGGCCCGGCGAGGTCCGGCGCGGCCGGGGGCCGCGGGCCCGCCCGAGAGCGGATGCCGGAGGTTCGCACGTACTCTAGCGACCCGCCACGACACCGCTCCGCCGGGCCGTCAGTCGCCGGACCGTCAACCCCCGCCCGCCGTCCGCCGCGAGCGCGGACTCCCGGGCCTCAGCGCGCCGCCCGGGTCAGTTTGACCCGGACCGGGCCGCGGACCTCCAGGGTGATCGCCTGGCCGAGCGGCACCTCGGTGTCCACCGCCGCCACCTCGAACTCCCGCAGCAGCGCGGCCAGTGCCAGCACCGACTCCAGCATGGAGAAGTGCTGCCCGATGCAGGCCCGCGGGCCGCCGCCGAACGGGAACCAGGCGTAGCGGTGCCGGGCCGCCTCCTGCTCCGGGGTGAATCGGCCGGGGTCGAAGCGCTCCGGGTCCGGCCAGTGGGCCGGGTTCCGGTGGGTGACGTAGGGGGCGAGCAGCACGTCCGCACCGGCCGGGATGCGCACGCCGTCGATCTCGCAGTCGGCCACCGCGCGCCGCCCGATCACCGCGGCGGCCGGGTACAGCCGCATCGCCTCCTTCAGCACCGCCGTGGTGTACGGCAGCGCCGCCAGGTCCTCGGCGCGCGGCGCCCGGTCGCCGAGCACCGCCACCGCCTCCGCGCGGGCCCGCTGCTGCTCCTCGGGGTGCAGGCCCAGCAGGTGCAGGGCGAAGGCCAGCGAGGTCGCCGTGGTCTCGTGCCCGGCCAGCAGGAAGATCAGGACCTGGTCGCGGAGTTCGGCCGCGTCCAGCTGCTCGCCGTCCTCGCCGCGGGCGGCGGCGAGCAGGCCCAGCAGGTCGTCGGAGTCACGGCCGGCGCGGCGGGCGATGATCGCGTCGCACACCTCGTACAGCGCGCGCTCGGCGGCCTTCGCCTCCCGGTTGCCGGGGGTCGGCCACTGCCGCGGCACCCGGACGGGCGCGAAGCCCCGGTCCCGGACGAACGCGCCCAGCACCGGGAAGGAGCGGCGGACGGCGCCGATCGCCTCCTCCACGTCGGTGCCGAACAGGATTCTGGCGACCGCCCGCAGGGCGAACCGCGACATCTCCTCCGCCGCGTCCACCACGCCGTCCGGCACCGCCGCCCAGCGCTCGACCAGCGCCGCCGACTCCAGCGCCACCGCGTCCGCGTAGGTGTCCACCCGGCGGCGGGTGAACAGCGGCTGGATCAGCCGCCGCTGCCGCTGGTAGTCGGCGTCCTGGGCGGTGAGCAGGCCGTTGCCCAGGCTGAGCCGGACCTCCTCGTACAGCACGTTGTCCTTGCGGAACTCCGCCGCCCGGGTGCCCAGCACCTGCTGGGCGCCCTCGGGGGAGAACACCATCCAGAACTCGGCCCGCAGCCCGGGCGGCCCCGCGGTGAACCGGACCACGTCGCCGTGGTCGCGGTGCGCCGCGAGGTACGCGCCCAGCGGGTCGCGGGTGAGGTCCAGCATCGAACCGATCAGCGGCAGCCCGGGCGGGCCCGGCGTCCTGGTGGCCGGCATGGCGGTCTCCCCCTCCTCGACGATCGTGTACCGCTCAAGCTAACTGACGGTGCGTCATCGAGGAAGGGCGGGCCGTCACTCGTACTCGGTGCCCCCCTTGCGGGTCAGGTAGCCGCCGCCGACCGCCTTGGCGATCGCCCGGCCGCCCAGCACCGGGCTGTGCCGCTCGGTCCGCGGGCGGACCACCACCCCCTCGCGGACGTGCAGCTCCCGCCCGCTCAGGGTCTCGCGGCCCTCGGCCAGCTCCAGCACGGTGGCCGCGTCGAACGGCCCGCGCCACAGCTCGGGCACCACCGGCAGGGCGCCGTCCAGCACCTCGGCCGCGTCCAGCCAGTGCAGCTGTCCGTCGATCACCGCCGAGACGTCGAAGACCGCGTAGCCCGGCAGCTCGGCCCGGCCCGACGCGCCGTAGCCCAGGTCCTGCACCCCCGCGCCGAACACCTCGCCGAAGATGCCGACCCGGCTCGCCCCGAGTCGCTCGGCCAGCGCCGCGGCGGCCTGCGGCACGCCGTGCGCCCGCACCGCCCGCCAGTACAGGTTGACCCCGTCCTCGCGCAGCGCCAGGCCCTGCGCACCGATGCCCTTGGAGGAGACCTGCACCGCGCCCGAGTCGGCGTGGAAGGTGAGCAGGCAGCAGCTGCCGTGCACCTTCTCGGTCACCACCACCGGCTCGCCGGGCTCGAAGACGTCCGGGAACCGCTTGAGGTTCTCGATGTCCACCCAGGGCAGCAGGTCCGGCGCGGCCTCCACCTCCCCGCTCATCGCGGTCGGGATCGGCGGCTGCCACTTGGTGATGCCGAGCAGCTCCGCGAAGTCCTCGCCGGCCTCCGCGGACGCCGCCAGGTCCACCCCGGCGAGCGCCCCCGGCCGGCAGACGATGCCCTGCGACAGCTCACCGCGCAGCCGCACCGCCTTGACCCGGTTCGCCTCGCCGCCGGCGAGGCGCCCGGTCAGCCCGAGCTCCTCGATCAGCCCGGCCGGCAGCACCGCCTGCTCCGGGATGTAGACCGCGGTCTCCCCGGTCCGGTACGCGCCCTTGGCCACCACCGCCCGGTACAGCCCCACCTGCGCCAGCTCCAGCGCATCGGCGTTCGGGTGCTCCAGGATGGTCAGCCGTTCCGCCGTCACCCGCAATGTCGACATCGGTCGTCCTCCCCCGTCTCTCGTGTGCCCCCACTCTTGCGGGCCCGCCGCGGCCGGGGCCACGGGTTATTCGGCGCGGCGCGGGTCGGGGCACGGACCGCGCCCGGCGACTGAGGTATCGCACATACTGGGACAACCGCGTCCACGTGCTGGCCTGTGCGATGAAACAGGCGACGTCGGGGCCGCATCTGCGGCACCATGGTCGGCGTCGCCATCGCATCTCCGCGCCCCCGACCGGCGCGGCAGAAGGGGAATGCAGCCCATGAGCACCGTCAGACGCCGTACCGCCGTCTCCGCCGTCGCCGCCCTGGCGCTCGCCGCCGGGCTCACCGCCTGCGGCAGCAGCGGCAGCTCCTCCTCGACGGCGGCGGCCCCGTCCGCCGGGTCGGCATCGGGCGGCGCCAAGGTCAGCGGTGCGGTCACCGTGTTCGCGGCCGCCTCGCTGAAGGAGACCTTCACCGCCCTGGGCAAGAAGTTCGAGGCGGCCAACCCGGGCACCGAGGTGACCTTCAACTTCGGCGGCAGCTCGGCGCTCGCGCAGAGCATCGTCTCCGGGGCGCCGGCCGATGTGTTCGCCGCGGCCAGCCCGGCGACCATGAAGACCGTCACCGACGCCAAGGCCGCCGCGGGCGCGCCCAAGGTGTTCGTCCGAAACACCCTGGAGATCGCCGTCCCCAAGGGCAACCCGAAGCACGTCGCGGGCCTCAAGGACCTCACCGGCATCAAGGTCGCGCTCTGCGCCAAGGAGGTGCCCTGCGGCGCCGCCGCGCTGAAGGCCCTGCAGGCCGCCGGCGTGAACGTCACCCCGGTCACCCAGGAGCAGGACGTCAAGGGCGCCCTCACCAAGGTCGAGCTGGGCGAGGTCGACGCCTCCCTGGTCTACAGGACCGATGTGAAGGCCGATGCTGCGAAGATCGACGGCGTGGACTTCCCCGAGGCCGCCAAGGCCGTGAACGACTACCCGATCGCCGCCCTCGCCAAGGCGCCCAACGCGGCCGCCGCCGCGGCCTTCGTCGCCTACATCGAGTCGGCCGAGGCCCAGCAGGCCCTGACCGCAGCGGGCTTCCAGGCCCCGTGACGGCCGGCACCACCGAGACGGTGCGGGGCGGGGCCGGGCCCCCGCCGGGGGCGGGGGGGGGGGGCGCCGCGCGGCGGCCCCGCACGGGCGGGCGGGTGGGGGAGGGCGCCCCCGCGG
>NZ_JBHWBW010000433.1:3562-6818 GCF_042735675.1 Kitasatospora sp. NPDC059571 | reverse complement strand
CCTCCCCCCACCCAAGGAGAACGATCCGTCATGCCACGGCTCAACGAGAGAATCCGTCTTGGCAGGGTCCTGACACCGGCAGTCTGCGCGGCGGTCGGCATGGTCGCGGTCCTCGCCGCGGCCCCCGCGGTCCAGGCCGCCGGGGCGGGCACACTGGGCGCGGCAGCGTCCGGCAGTGGCCGCTACTTCGGCACCGCATCGCCCGCGGGCAAGCTCGGCGACTCGACGTACGCAAGCATCCTCGACCGGGAATTCAACATGATCACCCCGGAGAACGAGATGAAGTGGGACACCACCGAACCCTCCCGGGGGTCGTTCAACTTCGCCCCCGCCGACTCGATCGTCAGCCACGCCTCCGCGCACGGCCAGCGGATGCGCGGCCACACCCTGGTCTGGCACTCCCAGCTGCCCAACTGGGTCTCCTCCATCAACGACGCCAACACCCTGCGCAGTGTGATGGACAACCACATCACCCAGGAGATGGCCCACTACAAGGGGAAGATCTACGCCTGGGACGTGGTCAACGAGGCCTTCGCCGACGACGGCAGCGGCCGGCACCGCGGCTCGGTGTTCCAGAACGTGCTGGGCGACGGCTTCATCGAGGAGGCCTTCCGCACCGCCCGGGGCGTCGATCCCGCGGCCAAGCTCTGCTACAACGACTACAACATCGAGAACTGGTCCGACGCCAAGACCCAGGGCGTCTACAGGATGGTCAAGGACTTCAAGTCCCGCGGTGTGCCCATCGACTGCGTCGGCTTCCAGAGCCACTTCGGTGCCGGCGGCCCGCCGGCCGGCTTCCAGACCACGCTGTCCAGCTTCGCCGCGCTCGGCGTGGACGTCCAGCTCACCGAGCTCGACATCGCCCAGGCGTCCCCCACCGCCTACACGAGCGCCGTCCAGGCCTGCCTCGGCGTCGCCCGCTGCACCGGCATCACCGTGTGGGGCATCCGCGACAGCGACTCCTGGCGCACCGGCGAGAACCCCCTGCTGTTCGACAACAGCGGCAACAAGAAGCCCGCCTACGGAGCCGTCCTCACCGCCCTGAACAACAGCGGCGGCGGCACACCGAGCGGGGGCATCACCTCCGGCACCGTGTACACGCTCACCGACGTGGCGGCGGGACGCGTCCTCGACGAACCCGCCGGGCAGAACGGCAACGGCACCCCGCTCCAGGTCTGGGACGCCGGCGGCGCCACCAACCAGCAGTGGCGGGCCACCCAGAACGGCGACGGCAGCTACACGCTGACCAACATCGCCAGCGGCCGGGTCCTGGACGACCCGGGCGGCCAGACCGGCAACGGGACGCGGATGCAGGTCTGGGACGCCAACAACGGCGCCAACCAGCACTGGAAGGCGAGCCGCAACGGCGACGGCTCCTACACCCTGACCAACGTCGCCAGCGGCCGCGTCCTGGAAACCCCCGGCGGCCAGACCGGCAACGGCACCCCCGTCCAGATCTGGGACGCCAACAGCGGCGCCAATCAGCACTGGAACTTCAAGTGAGCTGATCCGCAACCGGCTTGTCGCTCCGAGGCCGGGGGCGGTCCCGCACCGCCCCCGCCCCCGACCTCGGCACGACCCCCTACCGCGGCATGCGCAGGAGCGCTTGCGACAGCTTGTGAGCGCTCACAGTCGTGCCGTGACTGCATCCCCTTCACCACTCCGAGGAGGTCCCATGCACAGCCGAAATCCGAGCCGCAGGCAGTTGTCCGTGCTGCTCACCGCATTCGTCGCGACCGCGGCGGCGCTGGCGGCGATGCTCGTCGCGGGCCCCGCCCAGGCAGCCACCACCGGCGCCCTGCGGAGCGTCTCGTCCGGCCGGTGCCTCGACGTGGCGAACGCCGGCCAGACCGACGGCGCCCTGCTGCAGATCTACGACTGCTGGAACGGAACCAACCAGCAGTGGACGCTGACGTCCGCCAACCAACTGACCGTCTACGGCAACAAGTGCCTGGACGTCCCCAACCACGCCACCACCGCCGGCACCCGGGTGCAGATCTGGACCTGCAGCGGCGGCGCGAACCAGCAGTGGCGGGTGAACGCCGACGGCACGGTCACCGGTGTCGAGTCCGGGTTGTGCCTGGACGTCACCGGCGGCGCCACCGCCAACGGCACCGCCGTGGAGCTGTGGACGTGCAACGGCCGCAGCAACCAACAGTGGACCGGCCTGACCCCGACCACCCCGACCACGCCCCCGCCGACCGGCACCGCCTGTCCCCTCCCGTCGACCTACCGGTGGAGCTCCACGGGCGCCCTGGCGCAACCCGCCAACGGCTGGGCCTCGGTGAAGGACTTCACGAACGTCGTCTACAACGGCAAGCACCTGGTCTACGCCTCGAACGTGAACGGCTCCTCGTACGGCTCGATGGCGTTCGCGCCCTTCACCGACTGGTCCGGCATGGCCTCGGCCGCCCAGACCGGCATGAGCCAGTCCGCGGTGGCGCCCACCCTGTTCTACTTCGCGCCCAAGAACATCTGGATCCTGGCCTACCAGTGGGGCGCCTGGCCGTTCATCTACCGCACCTCCAGCGACCCCACCAACCCCAACGGCTGGTCCTCGCCGCAGCCGCTCCTCACCGGGAGCATCCCGAACTCCGGCACCGGCCCGATCGACCAGACCCTGATCGCCGACGACCAGAACATGTACCTCTTCTTCGCCGGTGACAACGGCAGCATCTACCGGGCCAGCATGCCGATCGGGAACTTCCCGGGCAGCTTCGGCTCCTCCTACACCACGGTCATGACCGACACCGCGGCCAACCTGTTCGAGGCCCCGCAGGTCTACAAGGTCAAGGACCGGAACCAGTACCTCATGATCGTCGAGGCGCGCGGCGCGAGCGAGCAGCGCTACTTCCGCTCCTTCACCGCCACCAGCCTGAACGGCTCGTGGACCCCACAGGCCGCCACCGAGTCCAGCCCCTTCGCCGGCAAGGCCAACAGCGGCGCGTCCTGGACCAACGACATCAGCCACGGCGACCTGGTCCGCAACAACCCGGACCAGACCATGACCATCGACCCCTGCAACCTGCAGTTCCTCTACCAGGGCAAGTCCCCCACCGCCGGCGGCCCCTACGACCAGCTCCCCTGGCGTCCGGGCGTCCTCACCCTGCAGCACTGATCCGACGACCCGATCCGACGCGGGCCCCTGCCGGACACCCGCCGGGGCCCCCCCCGCCGGCGCCCCCCCCCCCGGGGCGCCCCCCCCGGGGGCGGCCCGCCCCGGGCGGCGGAGCGGCGGGGGGGCCCCGCGGGCCGG
>NZ_JBHWBW010000433.1:0-3552 GCF_042735675.1 Kitasatospora sp. NPDC059571 | reverse complement strand
GCGGGCCACCACCCCTCCACCACCTAACACCCCCCCCCTCGCGCCGCCGCGCCCCCCCCCCCGCCCCCCGGCCCCCCCCCCGCAGGTCCGCCCGCACCCGGGGCCTACCGCCCGGGGGCCTGCCGCTCCGGGACGGCACTGCGGCTCTGCTGCCCGGAGAGCCGGGCGAGCGTCTCCAGCGGCCGCGCGAGCACCTCGGAGAACGCCAGTTCGGCGGCGCCGATCAGCACGGTGTCGTCGCCGAGTTCGCTGACCCGCAGGCGCATGTGCTCCCGGACGGCGGCCAGGGCGTTGGTGTTGATCCGGCTGCGCACCTGGGCTGCGGAGCCGAGGAACACGTCCCGGAGGGTGCCTCCGAGGACGACCAGGTCCGGGTCGAAGAGGTTGGCCAGATTCGCGATGCCGATGCCGAGCCAGTCCCCGACCCGGTGCAGGGCGGCGCGCGCGGTGACGTCCCCGAGGTCGGCGGAGGCGACGACGGACCGCACGGCCTCGGTGCCGGTGGTGCGGCCGTCCCGGCCCGCGGCTTCCAGCAGGGCCCGCTCGCCGGCCTCGGCCTCCAGGCAGCCGCGGGCCCCGCAGCCGCACGGCCGACCCTGGTGCGGGTTGACGGTCATGTGGCCGATCTCGCCGGCGTATCCGCGTTCGCCGCGCAGGAGTTCGCCGTCGATGATCACTCCGGCGCCGATGCCGATCTCGCCGTGCAGGTAGACGAGGTTGGCGCTGCCGCGGCCGATGCCGCGGCGGTGCTCGGCGAGCGCGCCGAGGTTGGCCTCGTTCGCGACGAGGACCGGGATTTCCAGGCTGAGCCGGTCGGCGAGGGCGCCGGCGAAGTCGACGCCCTTCCAGCCCGTGTTGGGGGTGAGGCTGACCAGGCCGTCGGGGTGCCGGACGATGCCGCGGACCGCCACGGCGGCGCCGACGCACGAGCTGCCGACCGGTGCGCCGGCCAGCATCTCGTGGGCGAATCCCGCAAGGATGTCGGCCGCTCGCGCGGGGTCCTGCGGGTGCCCGTCGGGCCAGGGGCACTCGCGCCGGTCCAGGAACACGCCGCCGAGTCCGATCAGGGCAGCCGCCAGGCGCTCCACGCCCAGGTCCACCGCCAGCACGTACACGCGGGTGGACTTCGGCCGGACGACCAGCGACGGCCTCCCGGCCCGACCGGTCTCCTGCGGCAGCTCCTCGCGGACCAGGCCCGCGGCCGTCAGGTCGCCGACCAGGCCCAGGATGGTGCTGCGGTTGAGGCCGAGCCGGGTCGCCAGGACGGCCCGCGAGGTCGGCCCCTCGAAGTGGACGTGGCGCAGCAGCGCGCCCAGGTTGTGCTGGCGGACCTCTTCCTGGGAAGGACCGGCTTTCATCGCGGGTGACCCTCATCGTCGGGCTGTGCGGCGGCGGGACATGGCGTCCACGCCGGCGGCCACCAGCAGAACCGATCCCGTGACAGCGTACTTGACGCCCGAGCTGTACCCCATCAGTCCCATGCCGTTCTGGATCACCGCGACGACCAGGCCGCCGAGCACCGCGTCGACCACCCGGCCGCGGCCGCCGAACAGGCTGGTGCCGCCGATGACGGCGCTGCCGACGGCGAGCAGCAGGACGTTGCTGCCACCGGTGTTGGGGTCCACGGAGTTGCCCCGGGAGGCGGCGATGATGCCGCCGACGGCGGCCAGGCAGGAGCAGATGACGAAGGCGGCGGTGCGGATGAAGGCGACGTTGATCCCGGCCCGGCGGGCGGCTTCGGGGCTGCCGCCGACGGCGTACACGTGCAGGCCGAAGCCGGTCCGCTGCAGGGTGAACGTGCCGAGCAGCAGGAGGGCGCCGATCACCGGCACCACGAGGGGCACGCCTTTGAGTGAGCCGACCAGGACGTTGCGGCTGCGCTCCTGGTTGAGCAGGTACACGGCGGCGGAGCCGAGCACGACGACGGCGCCGGTCCGGACGGCGAGGAGTGCCACCGGGGTCCCGGTGAGGCCGCGGCCGCGCCGGCCACGGCTGCGGCGCAGTTGCAGCGCGGCGTACCCGGCGGTGCAGCCCGCCAGCAGGACCCAGCCGAGGGCGGGGCTGAGGTTGTCGTTGGCGACGGCCAGGATGGTGGGGTCCTTGACGGAGACGTTCGTGCCTTCCTTCAGGAGGATCAGGACGATGCCCTGGAAGCCGAGGAACGCGGCCAGCGTCACGACGAAGGACGGGATGCCGACCTTGGCGACGAGGGTGCCGATGAGCAGGCCGATGACCGCGCCGGTCAGCACGGCCGCGGTCACCGCGGCGTACCAGGGCCAGCCGTGGTTGGTCAGCAGGATGGCCAGGACCGCGGCGCAGACGCCGCTGGCGTACCCGGCGGACAGGTCGATCTCGCCGAGGAGCAGGACGAAGACCAGCCCCATCGCGATGGCGATGCTGCCCGCGCTCTGGGTGAGCAGGTTGGCGAAGTTCAGGTTGGACAGGAAGACCGGGCGCAGCAGGGAGAAGAACGCGCACAGCACGACCAGGCCGGCGACGGCGGGCAGGGAGCCGAGCTCGCCCGTACGGATCCGGTCGAGGTAGCCGCGGCCCACGTCCGCCAGGCCTCCGACCGGGTGCCGGTCATCGGCGGGGGCGGCGGGCCGGTTCAGCTGCTCGGGCTTCTCCGGCTCCTCGGAGGCGAGGGCGGTCATGCGGCGGCTCCCTTGGGTGTCTGCGGGCCGAGGTCGCCGCTGCGGCCCGAGGTGATCAGTTCGACGACCTGGGCGTGCGTCACGTCGGAGGCCTTGACCTGGGCGGCCGTCCGGCCGAGGTAGAGCGCGGCGATCCGGTCGGAGACCGCGAAGACGTCGTTCATGTTGTGCGAGATGAGCACGACGGCCAGCCCGTTGTCGGCCAGCCGGCGCACGAGTTCCAGGACCTGCGCGGTCTGGGCGACGCCCAGGGCGGCGGTGGGCTCGTCGAGGACCACCAGCTTGCTGTTCCACAGCACCGCCTTGGCGATGGCGACGGTCTGGCGCTGGCCGCCGGAGAGGCTGGAGACCTTCTGGCGCACGGACTTGACCGTGCGCACCGACAGGCTCCTGAGCGTGGTGGCCGCCATCTCCTCCATGGTCGCGTCGTCGAGCACCATGCCGCGGCGCTTCTCCCGCCCCAGGAACATGTTCTGGACGATGTCGAGGTTGTCGCACAGCGCGAGGTCCTGGTAGACGATCTCCACACCGAGCGCGGCGGCCTCGCGCGGGCTGTGCACCTGGACCGGCCGGCCCTCGAAGAGGTAGTCGCCCGCGTCGATGGGGTGGATCCCGCCGATGCACTTGACGAGCGTCGACTTGCCCGCACCGTTGTCGCCGACGAGTGCCGTGACCTCCCCCGCGTGGGCAGTGAGCGCGACGTCGTGCAGGACCTTTACGGGGCCGAAGCTCTTGTCGATGCCGCGCAGTTCGAGAACCGGTGTTTCTGTCATGGGTGGGACTCCTGGGGGTTCGGCGGGGTGGGGCCCCGGCCCCCCGGGGGGCCGGGGCCCCGTGGCGACGCCCGGGGGCGCGGCGCGGCGCCCCCCCGGGCGGGGGAAATTATATCAAGCACAGT
>NZ_JBHWBW010000432.1:0-6837 GCF_042735675.1 Kitasatospora sp. NPDC059571 | reverse complement strand
GCGGGTCGTCACCAGCGCCCGTTGGGCCGCCCCGGGGGCCCGCCGCGCGGGGTCAGGACCGCTCGACCGCGGCCTTGATCCGGCGGCCGAAGTCGGGGGCGTCCTTCCGGGCCGCCCGCAGCGCGGGCTTCAGCAGCAGCTTGCCGAGCCCGTGGCCCTCCAGTTCGTTGAAGATCCGGACCTTGGTGCGGCCGCCCGGGAGCGCCTCGAGGTCGTAGCCGCCCTCGGCCGTGATCAGGTTCTTGCTCTGCTCGCTCCAGCGGACGGTGTGCGGAGCCTCCAGCTGGGTGATCCGGAACCGCCGGGAGGTCTTCATCCCGGCGTCCTTCACGGTGCTGGTGAACAGGGTGCCGACCGTGGTCGGGCCGTCCGGGGTCTTGGTGATCTGCTGGACCCGGGGGCTGAACTCCGGGTCGTTGCGTCCGTCGGCGAGGTAGGCGAAGACCTCCTCGACGGGACGGTCGACCTCGACGCTCGCCTCGAACTGTCCGGACATGTCCGCTCCTCGTGTGCACGCGGGGCACTGCACGCACAGGATTCCAGAGGCCACCCGCCCCCGCCTCCCCGGTTGCTCCGCAGGACGGGGCCGGGCCGCCGGGCCACTGCCGGCACTGCGTGACCGGCCGGGCACGCCGGGTGCCCGCCCGGTGCGGCCGCCGACCGCCCGGCCACCGGACAGCGCCGCAGGTCGGGGGCCCATCGGACGGGGGCGCCGCGCGGATGACCACGCGACCACCTAGCGTGGACTTGACCGGGTCCCTCCCGGAACTGCGGAGGTCCGCGAATGTCAGACGAGACGCTGATGGGCGACCAGGTGTACCAGCCGGACGGCGACGGCGTGCAGGACGACGTCGGCCTGCTGGACCCGGAGGACACGCTCGACGACCGCGGCGTCGACACCGCCATCGACGAGGGCTACTCCCCGCCGGAGCGGCCCCTGGCCGTGGAGCGGTTCGGCACCACCGCGCGAGAGCAGCAGGAGGGCGAGACGCTCGACCGGCGCCTGAAGGAGGAGGTGCCGGACGTGGCCGACGCCGAGGGCGACGGGATCGGCGACTGCCTGACCGACGGCGAACCCGTCGACCCGGAGGCCGGCGAGTACCGCAGCGGCCGACTGGTGTCGCACGACCCGGCCGTCCCGCTCCCGGAGGGCGAGGCCGGCGACCTGTGGGCCTCCGACCACGGGATCGCGGGCGGCGCGGCCTCCGCCGAGGAGGCCGCCATGCACGTGGTGGACGACCCGGAGGCCCCGTACGCGGACGACCTCTGACCGTCCGGTCCGGGCGGGTGCGGCCGACCTGCGCCGCGCCGGGCGCGCGGTCACACGGCGCGGCGGTAGAACCACACGCCGAGCGGTGCGAAGACCGCCACGATGCCGGCGTCCCAGGCCAGCGCCTGCCAGACCGCGCCGGCCGCCGGGCCGCCCAGCACCAGCACCCGGACCGCCTCCGCGGTCCGCGACACGGGCTGGTGGGCGGCGAAGGCCTGCAGCCAGCCGGGCATCGTGGCGACCGGGACGAACGCCGACGAGGCGAAGACCAGCGGCGCCAGCACCGGGAACGCGGCCGCCTGTGCCGTCTCCGGATCGCCGACCGCCAGGCCCACCACCGCGAAGATCCAGGACATCGCGAAGCCGAACGCCAGCACCAGCAGCACACCGCCCAGGAACCCCGGCACGCCCGCGTGGATGCGGAAGCCGATCGCGAAGCCGACCGCCGTCATCAGCGCCACCACGAACACGTTGCGCACCAGGTCCGCCGTCGTCCGGCCGACCAGCACCGCGGACCTCGCCATCGGCAGCGAGCGGAACCGCTCCATCAGCCCGGTCTGCATGTCGGTGGCCAGCCCGATCGCGGTGTTCATCGACCCGAAGACGGCGGTCTGCACGAAGATCCCGGGAATCAGGAAGTCGACGTAGGAGACCGGCCCGAGCGCCGGGGAGACCACGCCGCCGAACACGTACCGGAACATCAGCACGAACACCAGCGGCTGGATGGTGGAGAACACCAGCAGACGGGGCACCCGGCGCAGCGCGATCAGGTTCCGCCAGGCCACCGCCGACCCGTCCCGGAGCACCGCCGCAACGGGACCGGGCGGAGCGCCCGTCCGGGCGGACCGGTCCGGATCGGCCGGGCGCGGTGCGGACAACGAGGTCATGACGCCTCCACCTGCTGATCCACTTCCACCTGCTGCTCCGCCCCCGGCGCGGCGGGCCCCGGCACGCCCGTGCGGTGGCCGGTCAGCGCCAGGAAGACGTCGTCGAGACTGGGCTCGCGCACCGCCACCGCCCGCGGCACCAGCCCGATCCCCTCCGTGACGTGCAGGATGTCGATCAGCAGCCGGGAGCCGTCCTGCGCGGTGAACCGGAGCAGCGGCCCCTCCTGCTCCGGGGCCGTGCCGAGCCGGGAGGTGAGCGCCGCGGCGGCACTCGCCGCCCGCTCCCCGTCGCCCATCGACAGCTCGATCACGGTGTCCCCGAGCCGGGCCTTCAGGGCCGCCGGGGCGTCGTCGGCGATGATCCGCCCCTCGTCGATCACCACCACCCGGGCCGCCACCCGGTCCGCCTCCTCCAGGTACTGGGTGGTGAGCAGCACGGTCGTCCCGTCGGCGACCAGCTCCCGGATCAGCGCCCACAGGGCGTTGCGGCTCTGCGGATCCAGCCCGGTCGTCGGCTCGTCGAGGAACAGCACCGGCGGATCGGCGACCAGGGCCGCCGCGACGTCCAGGCGCCGCCGCATCCCGCCCGAGTACGTGCGCACCGGCCGGTCGCCCGCCTCGGCCAGCAGGAAGCGCTCCAGGAGCTCGGCCGCCCGCGGGCGGATCCGCTCCCGCGGCACCTGGGTCAGCCGGCCGATCAGGCGCAGGTTCTCCCGGCCGGTGAGGTTCGGGTCCACGGCGGCGAACTGCCCGGCGAGCCCGATCAGCCGCCGCACCGCGCGGGCGTCCCGGACGACGTCGCGGCCCAGCACCTCGGCCCGGCCGCCGCTCGGCCGGATGATCGTGGTCAGGATCCGGATCGTGGTGCTCTTGCCGGCGCCGTTCGGCCCGAGCAGACCGAACACCGTTCCCGGCGCCACGTCGAACTCCACCCCGGCCAGGGCGGTGACCGACCCGTAGCGCTTGGTCAGCCCCGCGACGCTGATCGCCGCCGATCCCATCGGCGGACACCCGTTCCCTCGGCGGGCGGGCCGGTCAGGACCGGTCCGCGGGCCGCTGGGTGGTCTGCCCGTTGACGGCCGGGCCGGCCGGCGGGGGCGGCACCGGCCCGGCCGAGGCCTGCAGGGCGCGGAGGATGGCCAGCCCCTGGCCGACGATCCCGGCCGCCACCTGGTTGACGCCCTCGCTGCCGTTGAGGACGGTCACATCGGCGCCCGACAGGCCGCGGCCCGCCGCCTCGGCAAGGGCGGGCAGGTTCTCCACGATCCGGTTCGCCGCGATCAGCTCCTGGTTGCCGTCGCGCAGCGACGCGGCCCGGGCACTGTTCGCATCGGCCTGCGCCTGCGCCAGGGTCCGCTCGGTGTAGGCGCTGCCGTCCGCCTCGAACTTCACCCGGTCACGGCCGGCCTCGGCCAGCGTCCGCTGCCGGTACGCCTCGGCGTCCGCCGGCCGCCTGACCTCCGCCTCCAGCCGCTGCGCCGCCAGCGCGGCCTGCCGCTGGGCGAGGTCGGTCTGCGCCTCGATCACGTCCTGGGCGGCCCGGGCCTCGGCGAGCGGACCGGCCTGCGCGGCACGGGCCCGGGACTGCTCGGTCTCGGCCAGGAACCCGGCCCGCTTGATCGCGGTGTCCCGCTCGTACTCCGCCTTGAGCGCGGCGGCCTGCTGCTCCCGCTCGGTGGCCTCCTGGTCGGCCTTGGCCTGGGCGATCCGGGCCTGGCTGGCCACCGCGGCCGCGTGCGGCGCCGCGAGGTTGTTGATGTAGCCGGTGGCGTCCTCGATCTCCTGGATCTGCAGGGCGTCCACCACGATCCCCAGCTTCTCCATCTCGCCGTGGCTGCCGGCCATCACCTCCTGGGCGACCCGGCTGCGCTCGCGGATGATCTGCTCCACGGTCAGCCCGCCGACGATGGACCGCAGGTGGCCGGCGAAGATCCGGCCGACCAGCTCCTGCATCTGGTTCTGCTCGGACAGGAACCGGCGGGCGGCGTTCGCGATCGACACCGCGTCGTCGCCGACCTTGAAGACGCAGACGGCGCGGACGGTCAGGCGGATGCCCTGCTGGGTGACGCAGTCCTCCGCGATCTCCGCCTCCTGCAGGGCCAGCGACAGCATGCGGGCCTTCTGCTTGACCGGGACGACGAAGCTGCCGTGACCGGTGACGATCCGGAACTGGGTGTCCTGGGACTGCCGCTTCGATCCGGATATGAGCAACGCCTCGTTGGGCGCCGGCACGTGCCAGAACAACATGGCGGACCACCTTCGTTCGAAGGATTCGGGAGTGCGGGGTCAGGTCGGCAGCGGCTCGACGACCACCGAGCGGGCGGAGATCGCGTCCACCACGACCACCCGGGTGTTCACGCGGACCGGCTCGGCGGACCACGCGGCGAACGCCTCGGACCCGCCCCGCACGGCGACCAGGACCTCACCCGGGCCGTCCTTCGGGATCGGCACCGTCACCTTGCCGACGGCGCCGACCGGGCTCTGCAGGGAGTCATCGGCCGCGCGCACGGGACCTCGCACCGCGCGGTACAGCGGCCGGGTACGCGGCCGAACCGTGAATCTTCACGAGGCGCCACCGCCTCCTGGGAGCCGAGGGCTCCCGGTCGTCTCCGCACCGAGGGCGCCTGCACCGCCGGCCGGCCCGGCCACGCTCCTCGACGCCTTCCACGGTACTCCCGGCGCCGCGGTGCGGAGCCCGCCGCCGGGACCGGATTCCGGGGCCGGCCCGCGGCCCCGCCGGGCAGCCCCGGGCCGCTGCGGACCGTGTCGCACCGCGGTGCCGGCGGCGCCGTGGCGTGCCGTCAGCCGGGATTCCGGGCCCGTCGGCCGGTGGGACGGTGCAGTATCGGGTGACGGTTCCGACACACCGAGGAGAGGCCCCATGGGCTCGGTCGATGACTTTCTCGCGGCCCGCGAGGTACTGCTGCGCCACCGCGTCGACTACGACGCCGCCTGCCGGGAATTCCGCTGGCCGGCGCCGGCGTCCTTCAACTGGGCGCTCGACTGGTTCGACCGGATCGCCCGTGGCAACGACCGCCTCGCCCTGTGGGTGGTGGACGAGGACGGCTCGGAGCGCACCCGGACGTACCAGGAGATGTCCCGCCGCTCCGACCGGGTCGCCAACCACCTGCGCGGGCTCGGGCTGGGCCGCGGCGACCGGATGCTCGTGATGCTGGGCAACGTGCCCGAGCTGTGGGAGACCATGCTGGGCGCGATCAAGCTCGGGGTGGTCGTGATCCCGGCGACCACGCTGCTCAGCGCCGACGACCTCGCCGACCGGCTGGAGCGCGGCCGGGTGCGCGCGGTGGTCGCGGACGCCGCGGTGGCCGGCCGCTTCGCCGGACTGCCCGGCGCCGAGGTCCGGATCGCGGTCGGCGGCGAGGTCGAGGGCTGGCACGCCTTCGCCGACGCCGAGGCGGCCGACCCGGTGTTCGTCCCGGACGCCGAGACGCCCGCGCACGACCCGATGCTGCTCTACTTCACCTCGGGGACGACCTCGCAGCCCAAGCTGGTCGAGCACACGCACAGCTCGTACCCGGTCGGTCACCTGTCGACCATGTACTGGATCGGGCTGCAGCCGGGCGACGTGCACCTCAACATCTCGTCCCCGGGCTGGGCCAAGCACGCCTGGAGCAGCTTCTTCGCCCCGTGGAACGCCGAGGCCACCGTGCTGGTCCTCAACCAGGCGCGGTTCGACGCCGCCCGGCTGCTGGAGACGGTCGTGCGCTGCGGCGTCACCACGCTGTGCGCGCCGCCGACGGTCTGGCGGATGCTGATCCAGGCCGACCCGGGGCAGTACGACGTCCGGCTGCGCGAGGTGGTCGGGGCCGGCGAGCCGCTCAACCCGGAGGTGATCGAGCAGGTGCGGAAGGCCTGGGGGCTGACCCTGCGCGACGGCTTCGGCCAGACCGAGACCACCGCGCAGGTCGGCAACACCCCGGGGCAGCCGCTCAAGCCCGGATCGATGGGCCGCCCGCTGCCGGGCTACCGCGTCGCGCTCCTCGACGCCGACGGCAAGCCGGCGGACGAGGGCGAGCTGAGCCTGGATCTGGCCCACCGCCCGGCCGGGCTGATGACCGGGTACCTGGGCGACGTGGAGCGGACCGCCGAGGCGATGCGCGGCGGCTTCTACCGCACCGGCGACGTCGCCGCCCGGGACGCCGACGGGTACATCACCTACGTCGGCCGCGCCGACGACGTCTTCAAGGCGAGCGACTACCGCATCTCGCCGTTCGAGCTGGAGAGCGTGCTGATCGAGCACCCGGCCGTCGCCGAGGCCGCCGTGGTGCCCTCCCCGGACCCGGTGCGCCTCGCGGTACCCAAGGCGTTCGTCATCCTGGTCGAGGGCGAGCGGCCGAGTGCCGACCTGGCCCGCGACATCCTGCGCTTCACCCGGGAGCGGCTCAGCGCCTACCAGCGGATCCGCCGCCTGGAGTTCGCGGACCTGCCGAAGACCATCTCGGGCAAGATCCGCCGGGTGGACCTGCGGACGCAGGAGCAGCAGCGCGGCGCGGTGCGCAACGCCGACGAGTTCTGGGACTCGGACTTCCCCGACCTGAAGGGCTGATCCTGCATCAGGCGGCGCCGGATACGGCGCTGCGCCCGGGGCCGCGCGCCGGCGGTGTTCGCGGCCGCGCCCCACGGCCGCGCGCGGGCGGGGGGATGGGTCAGAGAGTAGGA
>NZ_JBHWBW010000431.1:1369-6886 GCF_042735675.1 Kitasatospora sp. NPDC059571 | reverse complement strand
GTGGACGGGTCAGGGGTGTTGAACGGGCCGCCGGCGGTGAGGCGGGCCGGCAGGTCGGGGTTGGCCAGGAAGAGCGCCCCGAAGGCGATCATGTCGGCGCTGCCGTCCTCGACCAGCTGCAGCGCATCGGGGCCGGTCGCCTCCGGGTGGGTGAAGGGATTGAGGACGAAGGTGCCGGGCCAGGCCTTGCGCAGCCGGGCGGTCAGATCGCGGTCCGGTCCCTCCAAGAGGTGCAGATAGGCCAGGTCGAGGCCGGCGAGCCGGTCCAGCAGGGTCTCGTAGACCTCGCCGGGGTTGTCCTCGGCGATGTCGTTGAACGGGTTCCCGGGCGAGATCCGCAGACCGACCCGGTGGCTGCCGATGGCCTCGGCCACGGCGGTCGCCACCTCGACGGCGAAGCGGATCCGGCCCTCGGTGCCGCCACCCCAGCCGTCGGTCCGCCGGTTGGTGTTCGGCGCGAGGAACTGGTGGATCAGGTAGCCGTTGGCGCCGTGGATCTCCACGCCGTCGAACCCCGCCTCGACGGCGTTGCGGGCCGCGTCGGCGAAGTCGGCGACCGTCCGCCGGATCTCCGCCTCGGTCAGCTCCCTGGGCGTCACGAACTCCTTCGGTCCCTCGTGGGTGTAGACCCGGCCCTCTGCGGCGACCGCCGACGGCCCCACCGGCACCAGGCCCTCGGGGAGCAGGCTGGGGTGGCCGATCCGGCCGGTGTGCATCAGCTGCGCGAAGATCACCCCGCCCTCGCGGTGCACGGCGTCGGTCACCGTCCGCCACGCCCGCACCTGGCCCGGCGTGTGCAGGCCGGGGGTGTCGGGGTAGCCCTGGCCGACCGGCGAGGGCTGGACGCCCTCCGTGACGATCAGGCCGGCGCCGGCGCGCTGCGCGTAGTAGGCGGCCATCAGCTCCGTCGGCTCGGCGCCGGGCCCGAAGGCGCGGCTGCGGGTCATCGGGGCCATCGCGATGCGGCTGCTGAGGCGCTTGCCGCCCAGGACGATCGGATCGAAGGCAGTGGTCATGGTCTCCTCCTCGGGAGGGTCGGTGCCCGGCGGCCGGCAGGTCCGTCGAAGCAATTACCTGTCCGAACAAGTAAAACCCCGGGACCGATGCCCGAGTCAAATGTGATGCACGTCACGTACTCCTGCCTGCGCATATGTGTTCCCGAGTGGGCGGGGCGGCGGGGTGTGGGCGAGAAGCGTAGGATCAGCCTGATCGAACAGGAAGGCGAGGATGTGATGACGGAGCCCGAGGCGGGGGAGGGCCCCGCAGGGGCGGGGCGGGAGGCCACCGTCCCGATGCCGGGCGCGGCCGGCGGCGGGCCGATCAGCCATGCGATCTTCCGGCTGGCCCGCCTGCACCGCATGTTCGCCGGGCAGCTGCTGCGCCGCACCGGCCTGCATCCCGGCCAGGAGCTGGTGATGATGCACCTGTGGGAGCTGGGCCCCCAGCGGCAGGCCGACCTGGTGCGGCTGCTGGACTCGGACGCCGCGACCATGACGCGCACCGTCCAGCGCCTGGAACAGGCCGGGTTCGTCCGCCGCCGGCCCTCGCCCACCGACCGGCGCGCCTCGCTCATCGAGCCGACGGCAGCCAGCCTCGCCCTGCGCACCGAGGTCGAGCGGGTCTGGAGCCGGCTGGAGGACCTGGTGGCGGCGGACCTCTCCGCGGACGAGCGGAGCGGGGCCCTGCACACCCTGGAGCGACTGGAGCGGAACCTCGTCCGGGCCGCCGCCGATCCCGCGGACGCGGGCGCAGGCCCGACTGCCTGAGCCGCCGTCAGGAGTGCTGGTCCGCCTCCTCCTCGGCCCCCGCGGCCCGCGGCCCGGCCGTCGCGGCGAGTGCGGCGGTCACCAGCAGGGCCGGCACCACCGGGGCGGCCGGGCGCAGCCAGCGCATCGCCGCCCCGGCCGCGGCGGCCCCGGCCACCAGCAGCAGGACGGTGCCGGCGTTGCGCCCGCGCAGCCGTCCCCGGGTGACGGCGTCCGCGACCGTGGCGGTGACCAGGCCGGTCAGGTAGGCGGTGGGGCCCGGGCTGCCTGATGCGACCAGGACACCGGCGTTCTGGCAGCCCATGGCCAGGGCGGTCGCGAAGAGCAGCAGCGCCTGGTCGGCCTGGTCCGGTGCGTGGTGCCACTGCAGCCAGCCGGCGGCCACCAGCCACAGCAGCACGGCCTCGACGGTCAGGGCGCCCCGGATTCCCGCCGCGGGCAGCCGGCCGCGGCCCGCGGCGACCAGACTGCCGACGGCGGCCCCGCCGAGGTAGCCGAGGAGGGCGACGGCGACCAGGCGGGCGGCCCCGAGGCTCCCGTCACCCAGATGGAGGCCCAGCAGTGCGGAGTTCGCGGTGACCACACTGGTGAACACGGCGCCCAGGGCGAGGAAGCCGAAGGCGTTCACCGCGCCGGCCGCCAGGGTCAGCAGCCCGGCCACCAGGGCGGTCCGCCGGGCCCCTCGCGGCCGCGGGGGCCCGTCCGCCGGGTCGGGCATGGCTCGCTCCGTCCGTGGTCGCGCCGTGCGGGCGCCCCGCCGCCGTGGCGGGCCGGGCGCGCCGCTCAGAGTCCGAGGTCCGAGAGCCCCGGATGGCCGTCCGGTCGACGGCCCTGCGGCCAGTGGTACAGGCGGTCGGCCTCGCGGATGGGGAGGTCGTTGATGCTGGCGTGGCGCGCGGTCATCAGGCCCTCGGCGTCGAACTCCCAGTTCTCGTTGCCGTAGGAGCGGTACCAGGTGCCGGTGTCGTCGTGCCACTCGTACGCGAAGCGCACCGCGATCCGGTGGTCGTCGAAGGCCCACAGCTCCTTGATGAGCCGGTAGTCGAGCTCCCGGTTCCACTTGCGGGTGAGGAACTCGACGATCTCCTCGCGGCCGGTCACGAACTCGGCCCGGTTGCGCCACCGGGAGTCCGCGCTGTAGGCCAGCGACACCGTCCGCGGGTCCCGGCTGTTCCAGCCGTCCTCGGCACGGCGGACCTTCTCCACCGCGCTGTCCCGGGTGAACGGCGGTACCGGCGGGCGCTGTTCGGACATCTCGTTCGTCTCCACACGTCGGAAGGGCGGGCGCGGTGGCCCCTGTCGACGGTACGGGACGGGCGGGTCGTGCACAGCTCGGGGGCCGGGCGGCCGGGCCTGTCGACCGGTCGGGACGCCGGTGCTGTTCAGCGCTCGGTGCCGCCGTCCAGCACCGGCTTCACGTCCAGGACCGGTGTCCCGTCGAGCGCCTCCAGGTCGCTGACCCGGACCCGCAGCCCGTCCGGGTCCAGGGCCAGGACGGTGACCCGGTGCAGGCCGATCGGGTTCGGGCGGTCGGGCGAGCGGGTGGCGAAGACCCCGGTCTCCGGCCGGGCGGCCTCCCCGCGCGGGTGGACGGCGAGTACATTGCGGTCGGCCCGGTCCAGCCAGGTCAGCAGCAGCACGTCCTGGCCGACCGTCAGGTCCCTCAGCCCCCGGGCCACCCGGGGTTCGAAGACCAGCCAGGCGTCCGGCCCGCCCTCGTCGCCCTGCTTCGGGGCCTGCGCCCTCTCCCGCAGCGGCGACTCCACCCGGCCGATCGCCCGGACCTCGTACCGTCCGTCCACGACTGCTCCCGTTCCGTCGCGGCCGGTCCGGCGAGCGACAAAAGGAAGGGCAAGGAGGGAATTCCACTCCTTGCCACTCTCAACGTATACCGCGCGGGGGGCCTTGCGGCAAGGCCCCGGTCGTGCCGCAAAATGGTCGGCCTGGGCCGGGAAACGGCCGAAATGACGGATTTGCGGTAATCGGGGGCCGATCTCCGTGTGCGGGCGTGCGCGCCGCCCGACGGCACGGGGCAGCCGACCCGGGGCAATCTCGTGGAACGGGGATTTCATGGTGGACGTGATCGTGGCCGGCGCCGGACCGACCGGTCTGATGCTGGCGGCCGAACTGCGGCTGCACGGCCTGCACGTGGTCGTGGTGGAGCGGGAGCCGCAGCCGACCCTGCAGTCCCGGGCGCAGGGCCTGCACGTGCGCAGCATCGAGGTGATGGACCAGCGCGGCCTGCTGGAGCGGTTCCTCCCGCTCGGCAGGAAGTTCACCGTCGGCGGCTTCTTCGCGGGCCTGGGCACCGCGTGGCCCGAGCGCCTGGACACCGCGCACTCGTACGTCCTGCACATCCCGCAGGAGATCACCGAACGCCTGCTGACCGAGCACGCACTCGGCCTCGGCGCCGAGATCCGGCGCGGCTGCGAACTGGTCGGGCTGAGCCAGGACGAGGACGGGGTGAACGCCGAACTGGCCGACGGCACGCGGCTGCGCTCGCGCTACCTCGTCGGCTGCGACGGCGGGCGCAGCACGGTGCGCAAGCTGCTCGGGGTCGGCTTCCCCGGTGAGCCCGCCCGGGTGGAGACGCTGCTGGGCGAGATGGAGTTGACCGCGTCGACGGAGGTGCTGACCGCGGCGGTGGCCGAGGTCCGCAAGACCCAGCTGCGGTTCGGCGCCGTACCCAAGGGGGACGGGCTGTACCGCGTGGTGGTGCCCGCCGACGGGGTCGCCGAGGACCGTGCGGTCCCACCGACCCTCGACGACTTCCGGCAGCAGCTGCGGGCCTACGCCGGCACCGACTTCGGTGCGCACTCGCCGCGCTGGCTCTCCCGCTTCGGCGACGCCACCAGGCTGGCCGAGCGCTACCGGGTCGACCGGGTGCTGCTGGCCGGCGACGCGGCGCACATCCACCCGCCGACCGGTGGACAGGGGCTCAACCTCGGTGTCCAGGACGCGTTCAACCTCGGCTGGAAGCTGGCCGCCGCGGTGGCCGGCTGGGCCCCGGAGGGCCTGCTGGACACCTACCAGTCCGAGCGGCAGCCGGTGGCCGCCGCCGTACTGGACAACACCCGCGCGCAGACCGAGCTGATGTCCACCGAGCCGGGCGCGCTGGCCGTCCGCCGGCTGCTGGCGGAGCTGGTGAACTTCGAGGAGGTGAACCGGTACCTGATCGAGAAGATCACGGGCATCGCGGTCCGCTACGACTTCGGCGAGGGCCATGACCTGCTCGGCCGGCGGATGCGGGACGTCGCGCTGAAGCGCGGCCGCCTCTACGGGCAGATGCACGGCGGCCGCGGCCTGCTGCTCGACCAGACCGGCCGGCTCTCGGTGTCGGGCTGGGCGGACCGGGTCGACCATGTGGTCGACGTCAGCGAGGAGTTGGACGTCCCCGCGGTGCTGCTGCGCCCGGACGGCCACGTGGCGTGGGTCGGCGACGACCAGCAGGACCTGCTCGACCACCTGCCGAGGTGGTTCGGCGCGGACGCCGGCTGAGCGGATGCACCCGGCGGCCGGGCGGGGGGGGGGAGCCCGGCCACCGCGCGCGCCGGGTCGGGGGCGGCGGCCCGGGGGGGGGCGCGCGGGCCCGCGCGGCGCCCCCGCCGGGACGCGCCCGCCCCCCCCCCCCACCCGGGCCCGCGACACCCACACTGAGCGGGCCCCCGCGCCGTGCGATGCGCCATCATGGACCGGGCAACGCCCACGAAGCGAAGGAAACCCCGGTGGCCCAGATCGTCCTCTTCCACTC
>NZ_JBHWBW010000431.1:0-1359 GCF_042735675.1 Kitasatospora sp. NPDC059571 | reverse complement strand
CCCACGTCCGGTGGGCTGGGATTTGTTTTTACGCGCCGGGGTGCGGCGGGGGCGCGGGCTGCGGGTTGGCCCCGGGCGGCCGGCCGAGCGTGCGCAGCCGGCCGCGGCGGCTGCCGGGTGCGTACGCTCGGCCGCTGCGGGGATCAGGCCCGGTCGCGGCGGGCGGCGGCCTGCTGCTCGTGCTTCTCCTTGATCCGCACGGTCTCGCGGCGGACCTCGGCCTGGATGGTGCGCTCGCGGCGCAGCCACTCGGGCTCCTCGGACTTCAGCGCGTCGATCTGCTCGGTGGTGAGGGCCTCGGTGATCCCGCCGCGGGCGAGACCGGAGGCGGAGACGCCGAGCTTCTCGGCGACCACCGGACGGGGGTGCGGGCCGTTGCGGCGCAGGTCCTGCAGCCACTGCGGCGGGTCGGCCTGGAGTGCGTTCAGCTCTTCCCGCGAGACGACACCCTCCTGGAACTCGGCGGGGGTGGCCTGGAGGTAGACACCCAGCTTCTTCGCCGCCGTCGCGGGCTTCATGGTCTGGGTCGTCTTGGGCTTGAGCGATGTCATGGTCACTAGGGTAAGCGAGGGTGCGCCCGCCCCGATCACGGTCGGTAGCCTGGGCTGCGTGACAGACATGCAGGCGACCTCCTCGTTCCGGCTGGCGTACGTACCCGGCGTGACCCCGACCAAGTGGGTCCGTGTGTGGACGGAGAGGCTGCCCGACGTCCCGCTGACCCTCGTCCAGGTGTCCTCGACGGACGGCACGCAGGCCCTGGAGGACGGCACCGCCGACGCCGGCCTCGTCCGGCTGCCGGTCGACCGGACCCGCCTGAGCGCGATCCCGCTCTACACCGAGACCACCGTCGTCGTGGTCCCCAAGGACCACTGGCTCGCCGCGGCCGAGGAGGTCACCACCGCGGACCTGGCCGAGGAGATCGTCCAGCACCCGCTGGACGACACCCTGGCCTGGGACGAACTGCCCGGGCTCCCCGCGTTCGAGCGGCCGGCGACGACCGGCGACGCCATCGAGCTGGTGGCGGCGGGCGTGGGCGTGCTGGCCGTCCCGCAGTCGCTCGCCCGGCTGCACCACCGCCGCGACCTCACCTACCGGCCGCTGCTGGACGTGCCGCAGTCACAGGTCGCCCTCTCCTGGCCGGAGGCGCGGACGACCGACCTGGTCGAGGAGCTCATCGGCATCGTCCGCGGGCGGACGGTCAACAGCTCGCGCGGCCGCGCCGCGACCGCCGCGCAGCCCCCGCAGAAGTCCGGCGGCTCCGGCGGGCAGTCCCAGCAGAAGCCGGCGGCCGGCGGCCGTCCGCGCACGCCCGCCGCCGCCGGGAACCGCGCCGCGGGCGGCAGCCGGTCCGGCAGCGGC
>NZ_JBHWBW010000430.1:0-6901 GCF_042735675.1 Kitasatospora sp. NPDC059571 | reverse complement strand
GCCCCCGGTACCGGCGGGGCGGTGCGGGCCGGGCGCGCGGCGTGCGCCGCGGGCGCCCGCCCGACGCCCGCGGCGCGCGGCGGGTCGCGGGCGGGCCCCCCCCGCGGCGGGGCGCCGGGGGCCGGTCACTGCTCGCCGAGCGCCATCCACTTCTCCGGCTTCGCCAGCGGCGCGAAGCCGGCCTTCGCGTAGACGCCGTGGGCGTCCGCGGTGGCCAGCAGGATCCGGCGCAGCCCGTACGGGGCGAGGTGGTCGCGGACGGCGGCGGCCAGTGCGGTGCCCAGCCCCCGCCCGCGGGCCTCGGGGGCGATGTACACGTCGCAGAGCCAGGCGAAGGTCGCCAGGTCGGTGACCACCCGCGCATAGCCCGCCTGGGTGCCCGAGGCGGTGTCGTAGACGCCGAAGTTGAGCGATCCGTCGATGGCGAGGTCCTGCTTCTCCCGGGACCGGCCGAGCGCCCAGTAGGCGTCCTCGGAGAGCCACCGGTGGATCAGCGCGCGGTCGAGCCGGGCGGGGTCGGTGGAGAACGCGTAGCCGGCGGGGGCGGTGGTGTCCATGCCCGCATCCAAGCAGGACGCCCGCCGGGCCCGGCACAGGGGTCGGCGGGCGCCGTCCGCGGTCAGTCCGCGAGCCCCAGCGGATCCGCCACCTGCTCCAGCAGCCCGGCGCCGTTCGAGCGGACGCTGTTCACCGCGGTGGACACGGCGCGCACCGCCAGCTCGCCGCCGGCCGGGGTGTGCAGCAGCCGGCGCAGCTCGGCGGGGTCGGAGCTGTCGGGGTCGAGCCAGCCGGCGAGGTCGTCGGCGGCGATCGTCAGCGGCATCCGGTCGTGGATGCGGCCGGCGCTGTCGGTGGCGTCCGTGGTGATGATGGTGGTCGTGGTCAGCCAGGCGGCCGGGTCGTCCTCGGGCACCGAGCGGTCGCGCCAGAACTCGTACAGGCCCGCCATCAGCATCACCGAGCCGGTGGTCAGGTAGTACGGCTGCTTGAACGCCTTCCGGCCGTCCCCGGCCGGCACCGGCCGCCACTCGAAGTAGCCGTCCGCGGGGATCACACAGCGCCGCGCGGTGAACGCCTTGCGGAAGGCCGGCTTCTCGTGGACGGTCTCCGACCGGGCGTTGATCATCCGGGCGCCCCCGGAGGCGTCCTTCGCCCAGGACGGCACCAGGCCCCACCGCAGCGGGCGCAGCTGCCGCACCACCTCACCGGTCGCCCGGTCGACCCGCTCCAGCACCGCCGGGACCGGATCGGTGGGCGCCACGTTCCAGCTCGGCGCCAGCGCCTCCGCGGGATCCCAGCTCAGCTCGCCCAGCAGGCCGACGAGGTCGACCGGAGTCGTGGTGGAGACGAAACGACCGCACATGTCCCTGTACCGTCCGCATGTCGAAGGGCTGCCGAACCAGTATGTCCCCGCGGACCCGGCCGCGGTGCGCAGGGCCGCGGCGGGCACGCGACCGCGGCGAGCACGCTCAGGGCCCGACGGCCCCCGGGGACGGGGTGGCCGTGCCCCCGTGACCGCCGGTGCCCACCGGGGTGGAGGACGCTTCCGGGCCGCCGAGGTCGACGGCGCAGACGTACACCGTGTCGGTGGAGCGGTCGAAGAAGAGCCGCTCCGGTCGTGGCAGGCTGGCGCGGTGATTTTCGAGCTGGCCCCCGGCTTTCTGCGCTGGGACGAGGTGGACCCCGCCCGGCACCCCTTCGACCGCGCGTCGGCGAGGCGGGTGGTGCACGGGCTGGGACCGGCCCGGCGGGTGCCGGGCCGCCCCGCTGCCGCGTCGGCCGACCCGGCGGCGGGCGCCCGGCGCCGGACCGAGGACCGGCTCTGGGCCGACGCCATGTCGCAGGCCCTCGTCCGGCACTACGGCCGCTGGGCCCTGGGCTGGCGCTGGGCGCACGACGAAGGGGACTTCGACGGAGGGCCGGTCGGGAGCTGGTGCTGCCCGCAGCACTCGATCACCACCCCGGAGGAGACGCTCGGCCGGGTCGTCGAGGCGCTCTGCGAGTGGCGCGGATGGCTGGAGAGCCTCGCCGGGTGGTTCGAGGCGTACCCGCTGGACCTGGCCGCCGTCGATGACCAGCGGATCCTGTGGGACCGCGCCGCGCGGAACCTGATCCTGCAGGTGGCCGACCGCACCGGCGGCGGCAGCGCCTGGTACGGGCACTGCCGTCAGGTGCTCACCTGGTTCCTCGACCACGCCGGTGTCGCGCCCGACGTCGCGGCGGACCTGGTCGACCGGGCGATCGGCGGCCGGTTCCGCAGCTGGACCGGCCCCGATCCGGAGCTGGTCGAGGACGTCGCGGAGCAGCTCGCCCGGTCGCTGCGGCCGGCCGACGCCGCCGCACCCGCGGAGCGGCCCGTGCCGGACCACCTGCAGAGCTGGCTCACGGTCCGCGGGAAGGTGCCCTGGCCGGACGGCCCGGACGGCGCCGCGGACGGACCGGTGACCCCGCCCTGCGACGGCGCGGCCGAGGACATCCGGGCCTTCGACGGCGCCCTGGATCCGGCCCGCGCACAGGGCCTCCTCGCCGCGCTGGAGTCGATGAGGTCCGACGCGGCGCGTGGCGCCGCACTCGACTTCGACCTGCTCAGCGGCTGGCAGCAGCACGTCCTGGGCACCCCGCAGCCGCCGGGGCTGCGCACTCTGCCCGCCTTCGCCAAGGGCGGCAGGGAGCGCTACGGCATCGGCCCGGACACCCGCGCCCGCCTCGACGGCTGCCTGGCCGAGAGCGCACCGGGCGACGGTCCTGCCCTGCCGCTGACCGCCCGGGCGGCCCGCGCCTACCTCGACGTCTGCTTCTTCCACCCCTTCGACGACGGCAATGCGCGCTCGGCCTTCCTCGCCCTCCTCTTCGTGCTCGCCCGCGAGGGCATCACGCTCGACGCGGTCGGCCTGCTCCGCCGCACCGCCTTCCGGGCGGACGACCCCCAGGACGCCGTGGCCCTCGCCCGGTCCGTCGACATCCACCTCGCGGACACCCGCCGCAGCGCCGCGGCCCGCTGACGCCCGATCGGCCCGCAGCGCAGCGCCGCGGCCCGCTGACGCCCGATCGGCCCGCACCGGCGGTCATCCCGTCCGGATCCGGTACACCAGCACCCCGGAGGGCGCGGCGACCGCCAGCAGCCCGTCGCCGACCGGGGCGCTGCCGACGACCTCGTGGTGCACGGGGACGGTCAGGGCGCACTGCCCGGAGTCCGGGTCCCAGAGCCGAACCGTCCGGTCGGTGCCGCCGGAGGTGACCAGCAGCGTCCGGGTGCCGACCGTCATCACCCGTATCCCGGTGATCTCCTGGCCGGTGTGGCCCCGCAGGACGCACCGGGTCTCGCCGGTCAGCAGGTCGCGGACGTGCACGGTGCCGTGCCGGTCGGTGTCGGCGACCAGCGGCCGGCCCTCCAGCACGAAGGCGTGGCCGCCGTCCGCGAAGCCGGAACCGAGCCCGTCCGGCGCGGGCTGCCAGGCGGCTGCCGCCGGGTCCCAGATCCGCAGGCCGTGCTCGCGGTGGTGGCCGACCAGTACGGGCCGGCCCTCGACGAGGACCCGCCCGAGCCAGGACACGTCCTCCCCGCAGGGGGTCTCCTGTTCGAGTCGTCCGGTGCCCGGGTCCCACACCCTGACGTCGCTCTCGTCGCCCGCCGCGAGCAGGACCCGGCCGTCCCGGGTGAACGGGCAGAGCACGGTGGGGCCCTCCTCCCAGCGCCGTTGCAGGCGGCGGACCTGACGGCCGGTCGCCGGATCCCAGAGGCGGATGCACCCGGCGTCGTACGTGCTGAACGCCCCGGCGAGCAGCGGTCTGCCGTCCACGGTGAGCTCGGCGACGTCCGCGATGCCGAACAGGGATCCCCGGATGGTGCGGAGCCGTTCGCCGGTGGCCGGGTCCCAGATCCGTGCCGTGGCGGCGGCGATGCTGATCATGCGGTCGCCGACGGGCCAGACGCCGAGGACCTCGTCCGGGTGGCCGTCGTGGCGGGCGGGCGGGCCGCCGGCCGTCGGATCCCACACCCGGACGGTGCGGCCGAGTCCGTCGGCCCCGGCCAGCAGGGTGCGGCCGCCGGACTCGAACGCGCAGAGGGTGTCGATCCAGCCCTTCTCGCAGGGCACGCCGGTGAGCTGCCGTCCGGTCGCCGGGTCCCAGAGCCAGATCGTGTCCCGGTACCGCTCGGAGACCGCCAGCGCCGGCCGGCCGTCGAGGCTCAGCACGCACAGCGACTCGACCCAGTCGGACGGTACGACGAACGCCCGGAGCCGGGCGCCGGTGGCCGGGTCGAAGACCCGCACGGTCTTCTGCCCGATGCCGAGGAGGAGCTGGCGGCCGTCCAGGTCGAGGGGCCGCACACCGCGCACCCGGTCCAGGACCCCTTCCACGAGCGGCTCGAACTCGATCGTCCGGACGAGCCTGCCGGTGACCGGGTCCCACAGCCGGATCCGGCCGCCCTCCAGCTCCTTGTCGTACCCGGCCCCGGCCACCAGGACTCGCCGACCGGTGGTGACCGCGCAGACTCCCGTCGACGTGTGGGCATCGGGCCGCTGCTGCCAGCACCGTTCGCCGGTGGCCAGGTCCCAGACGCCGGGCCCGGCGCCTTCGGCCCGTGCGACCACCAGCGTCCGGCCGTCGGCCCGCACGGCGCTCAATTCGGCGCCGGCACCGCGGAAGACCTGCCGGACCTGCCCGGTCACCGGGTCCCAGAGCGCGGTGCCGTCCTCGGTCGTACTGGCAACCATGGCCCGCCCCTCCACCTCGACGGGGGATGCGCCGCGGTAGCCGGCCATGACCCGCAGCTGCCGCCCGGTGCCCGGGTCCCAGACCCGTACGGTCCGGTCGTCGCCGGCACTGATCAGGAGGCCTGCGGTGCTGCAGACGGCGGTCACACCGCCGGTGTGCCCGTGCAGTGTCCGCACCGGCTCGCCGCCGGCGGGATCCCAGATCCGCACGGTCGCATCCGCGCCGGCGCTGGCCAGCAGGGTGCGGCCGGCGGCCTCGACCGGGCAGACGTCCCGGACCCGGTCGGTGTGCCCCTCCAGGATCGCCAGTTCGGTGCGGGGTGCGACCGAGGTCCATGCCGTCTCGAAGAACATCGGGGCACGGTAGCAAGGGGGTCCGACACAGGAGCCCGAGCCTGTTCGCCGGGCCGTTGCCCGGGTGGGCTAGGGTGCGCCGCGCAGAGGAGTCGGTCACGGGAGGAGTGGGGCGTGGGCAGGTCGGCGACGGCCGGTGGGCCGGTGGAGCTGGCGCGGCACCTGGGGGTGTTCGACGCGGTGGTGATCGGCCTGGGCTCCATGATCGGGGCAGGTGTCTTCAGCGCGCTCGCGCCGGCGGCCGCGGCCGCCGGCTCCGGCCTGCTGTCGGCCCTGGCGCTGGCCGGGGCGGTGGCGTACTGCAATGCGACCTCGACCGCCCGGCTGGCCGCGCGCCATCCCGCCTCGGGCGGCACCTACGTCTACGGGCGCGAGCGCCTCGGCGAGTTCTGGGGGTACCTGGCGGGGTGGGGGTTCGTGGTCGGCAAGACGGCCTCCTGCGCGGCGATGGCGCTGACCGTCGGGTCCTACCTCTGGCCCGGCCGGGAACACGCCGTGGCGGTGGCCGCCGTGGTGGCGCTGACCTCGGTGACCGCCGGAGGGGTGCAGAAGGCGGCCTGGCTGACCCGTGCGATCGTCGCCGTGGTGCTGACGGTGCTGGCCGCCGTCGTGGTGGCCTGCCTGTCCGGCGGGACCGCCGTGCCGCACGGGGGGATCGGCGCGGGCACCGGCGTGCACGGCCTCCTGCAGGCCGCCGGGCTGCTGTTCTTCGCGTTCGCCGGCTATGCGCGCATCGCCACCCTGGGGGAAGAGGTCCGGGACCCGGCCCGGACCATTCCGCGGGCCGTCCGGCTGGCGCTCGGCATCACCCTGGCGGTGTACGCGCTGGTCGCGGTGGCCGTCCTGGGCGCGCTCGGGCCGGACCGGCTGGCCGGCGCCGCCGCGCCGCTGGCCGAGGCGGTCCGCGCGGCGGGCGTGCCGGGTCTGGCGCCGGTGGTGCGGGCGGGGGCGACCGTTGCGGCGCTCGGCTCGCTGCTCGCGCTGCTCCTCGGGGTCTCCCGCACGGTGCTGGCGATGGCCCGGGACCGGCACCTGCCGCACGGGCTGGCCGCCGTCGATCCGCGCCGCCACGTGCCGCACCGCGCGGTGCCGGGCGGGGGGGCGGGGGTGGGCGGGCGCGCGGCCACCCCGCGCGGGGGGGGGGCGATCGGCTTCTCGTCCTTCGGCGTGCTCGCCTACTACGCGATCGCCAATGCCGCCGCGCTCACCCTCGGCCGGGACGAGGGGCGCCCGCCGCGGGCCGTCCCGGTGCTCGGCGCGGTCGGCTGTGCGGTGCTGGCGTTCGCGCTGCCGGCCGCCTCGGTGCTCGCGGGTGCCGCGGTGCTCGCGGTCGGCGCCGCCGCCTACGGAGTGCGCCGGGTGCTCGCACGCGGTTGAGCGGCTCGGCCCTGCCCGCCCGGGTTGCCGGGCGGCCGGATCGTGCAGCGCCGCCCGCCCCGGGGCCGGGACGAACGGCCGTGCGGGGGGCGGGGGCGGCGGGGCCCCGTCCCCGGTCGGGCGGTCGGGGAGGGGGCGCCACCCACAGCGTGCACAGAGCAGCCGGTCACCGCACCCGGACACACGGCCGACCGGCCCCGTCCGGGGGCGCGGCGGACCTGCCGGGCCGCCCGTGCAACGGCCCGCGGGCCCGTCCGCCGCCCGCCGCAGGTCCGGCCGAACGGGTCAGCGGTCCCCGGCCGGTCCGCGGGGCCGTCGCCGGGGCACGCGCCCCGGGCCCCCGCGCGGGCGGCCCGCACCCCCCCGGGGCCGGCGGGGGCGCGCGGGGGGGGGGGGCGCGGGGCGCGGGCGGTGGGAAGGGGCGCGCCCCCCCGCCCGGGGGCGCCCCGCCG
>NZ_JBHWBW010000429.1:5885-6904 GCF_042735675.1 Kitasatospora sp. NPDC059571 | reverse complement strand
GCCCGGGCGGCAGCGTGTCGGCCGCGGCGCCGGGCCGGCCCGGGTCCGCGATCGCCGCGTCCATGGTCGCCGTCTTCCTCGCCACCGGTGCCCACTCCCGACCGTCGCCCAGCAGACCGGGCCCGGGAACGGGGCCCTGTCCGCGAAGCGTAGTTCGCGGACAGGGCGCTGCCGAGCCGACATCGGTACTACCAACCGGCGAATCACCCCTGCGGATCAACCCGCACGGCGTGCCGCGCGGGCGCTCAGGCGGCGCGGAACGGCCGGGCGGGCCAGGGTGCGTCGGCCGGCCGCAGGGCGTCGAGGCCCGGCCCGTCCAGTGCGGCACGCAGCGCCAGGACCCCGGTGACCAGGGTCGGGTTGTGCAGCTCCCCGGTCAGGACGAGGCCGATCAGCTCGTCCAGCGGCACCCGGGCGGTCTCCAGCTCCAGCTCCTCGCCGTGCGCCGCGTAGCGCTCGCCGTCGGCCTCGGCGAGGTCGGTGGCGAGGAACAGCCGCAGCGCCTCGTCGGTGCCGCCGGGCGAGGTGTAGAAGTCGACCAGCACCCGCCAGTCGCCGGCCTTGCAGTGCGCCTCCTCGAAGAGCTCGCGCTGCGCGGCGTGCAGCGGGTTCTCGCCGGGCACGTCCAGCAGGCCGGCGGGCAGCTCCCACAGGCGCTGGCGCACCGGGTGGCGGTACTGCCGCAGGATCAGCACCCGCTGCTGCTCGTCGACGGCGAGGACGGAGACCGAGCCCGGGTGGGTCTGGTAGTCGCGGCGCGCCCAGGAGCCGTCCGGCATCTGCACCTCCTCGGTGCGCACCCCGGTGACCCGGCCCTTGAACGGGGTCTCGCCGGCCCGCACCGGCCACTGCTCGGCGGCGTCGCGGATCTGCTGCTGAAAGTCCATCGCACTCCCCTTTTCGTCAGTACGACACAATCTATCCCCATGCACCCCAAGCCTGCGGCCGCCACGGCGCCGGAACAGCCGGACGGGGGGGGGGGCGGGGGGGGCGCGCCCCCCCCCCCCCCCCCGCGCCCG
>NZ_JBHWBW010000429.1:0-5875 GCF_042735675.1 Kitasatospora sp. NPDC059571 | reverse complement strand
GCGGCCGCCCCGCCGCCGCAACCGCCGGCGGGGGGCGGGGCGGGGCCCCCCCACGCCCGCCGTCCGGTCGGAACCCGACGCCTACGACCTACTGGGCACCGGTCTTGATCTTGATGGCCGCGGCCACCAGGCCCGCGAAGAGCGGGTGCGGGCGGGTCGGGCGCGACTTCAGCTCCGGGTGCGCCTGGGTGGCGACCAGGTAGGGGTGCACCTCGCGCGGGTACTCGACGTACTCGACCAGGTCGCCCTTCGGGGACAGGCCCGAGAAGACCAGGCCGGTCTTCTCCAGGTCCGCGCGGTAGGAGTTGTTGACCTCGTAGCGGTGGCGGTGGCGCTCCTCGACGTACTGCTCGCCGGCGTACACCTCGCGGACGATGGAGCCCTCGGCGAGCTTCGCCGGGTACAGGCCCAGGCGCATGGTGCCGCCCAGGTCGCCCTTGCCGTCGACGATCGCCAGCTGCTCGGCCATGGTCGAGATCACCGGGTGGGCGGCGGCCGGGTCGAACTCGGTGGAGTTCGCCTCCGGCAGGCCGGCCAGGTTGCGGGCGGCCTCGATGACCACGCACTGCAGGCCCAGGCACAGGCCCAGCAGCGGGATCCGGTTCTCGCGGGCGTAGGTGATCGCGGCGACCTTGCCGTCCACGCCGCGGTCGCCGAAGCCGCCGGGGATGCAGACCGCGTCGACGTCGCCGAGCTGCTCCTGGGCGCCCTCGGGGGTCAGGCAGTCGTCCGAGGTGACCCACTTGATCTCGACCCGGGCGTTGTTGGCGAAGCCGCCGGCGCGCAGCGCCTCGGTCACCGACAGGTACGCGTCGGGCAGGTCGATGTACTTGCCGACCAGGGCGACCTTGACGATGTGCTGCGGCTCGTGGACGCGGCGCAGCAGGTCGTCCCAGGTGGTCCAGTCGACGTCGCGGAACGGCAGGTCCAGGCGGCGCACCACGTAGGCGTCCAGGCCCTCGCCGTGCAGCACCTTCGGGATGTCGTAGATCGACTTGGCGTCGATGGCCGCGACCACGGCCTCCTCGTCGACGTCGCACATCAGCGAGATCTTGCGCTTGATGGCCTGCGGCACCTCGCGGTCGGCGCGCAGCACGATCGCGTCGGGCTGGATGCCGATGTTGCGCAGCGCGGCGACCGAGTGCTGGGTCGGCTTGGTCTTGAGCTCGCCGGAGGGGCCGATGTACGGCAGCAGGGAGACGTGCACGAAGAAGACGTTGTCCCGGCCGACCTCGTGGCGGACCTGGCGGACGGCCTCCAGGAACGGCAGCGACTCGATGTCGCCGACGGTGCCGCCGACCTCGGTGATGACGACGTCGACGTCCTCGGTCGCCATCCGGCGGATCCGGGACTTGATCTCGTTGGTGATGTGCGGGATGACCTGGACGGTGTCGCCCAGGTACTCGCCGCGCCGCTCCTTGGCGATGACCGTCGAGTACACCTGGCCGGTGGTGACGTTCGCCGAGCCGTGCAGGTTGGTGTCGAGGAAGCGCTCGTAGTGGCCGATGTCCAGGTCGGTCTCGGCGCCGTCGTCGGTGACGAAGACCTCACCGTGCTGGAACGGGTTCATGGTGCCCGGGTCCACGTTGAGGTACGGGTCGAGCTTCTGCATCGTCACGCGCAGGCCGCGGGCCTTGAGCAGGGCGCCCAGGCTGGAGGCGGTGAGCCCCTTGCCGAGCGAAGAGGCGACACCCCCGGTGACGAAGAGGTGCTTGGTCGTCACGGCGCGGCCGCTGGCCGACTTGCCGGAATGGGGCTGTGCCAAGAGGGGGCTCCCGTGGGTCGCGTGTCGAGGAGTGACTCCCGGTGGCCGGGCCTCCCGCTCGTCCGCGTCGACGAGGCTGCACGCCGGTGCTCCGGCGGGGTCGTCGAATCGGCGGATCCGGGGTGGCCCTCAGCTTGTGCTGCCCACCAGTCCACGGGATACCAGGGTATCAGCGCACCGGAGGGGACGCCGTCCCGCCCGGCGCGGCGCGCTGGCCGGCCCGCCCCGCGGGCGGGTGGAAGGATCACCTCCGGATGGTCCCGAAGGATCACCCGGGCCCGCCCCGACTCCCCCGCACGGACCAGCCGGGCTGGTCAGTTCGGTGCGAGTACGGGCCCGGCGGCCGCCTGCGGGTGCCCGCGGTGCTCCGGGCGACGTATTCTGCACGGACGCATCGCCGACAGCAGAGCACGCGGGAGGGCGACGGGGTCCGGCCGACTCCGATCGGTCCCCGATGCGCGACCGGAATCCTCCCCGTCACACCCACCGGCTTCGGCCGGGGGCCGCACCACCGGCCCCGTCGGGCACCCCACGAGCCCTCCACCCGCCCCGCGGACCTCGAGAGCGCCCCGGCCCACCGGATCCGGTCCGCCGCGCCCAGCCGTCGACGCAGCCACATCGCGAACTTGGAGACCCACGTGGCCGGCCGTATCGAGGACTACGCACTCATCGGGGACATGCAGACCGCCGCCCTGGTCAGCAGGGACGGAGCGGTGGACTGGCTGTGCCTGCCCCGGTTCGACTCGCCGGCGGTCTTCGCCGGCCTGCTCGGCACCGATGAACACGGGTTCTGGCGGATCGGCCCCGCCGAGCCCGTGGGCGCGGCCCCCGCCGTACCGGCCCCCACCGCCTCCCCGGCCGACACCGGCGAGCTGCGGGTTCCCCCGCCCACCGCGAGCGCCCCGGCGCTGCCCGCCGACCGGCGCACCTACCGCGGCGACTCGCTGATCCTGGAGCAGGAGTGGGACGCCCAGGGCGGCACCGTCCGGGTGATCGACTTCATGCCGCCGCGCCACCTGCTCGGCACCCCGGACGTCCCCCAGATGATTCGGATCGTCGAGGGCGTGGCCGGCCGGGTGCGGATGCGCTCGGCGGTGCGGATGCGGTTCAGCTACGGCAAGGTCGTCCCGTGGGTGCACCGGGTCGAGCAGCCCGACGGCGGGCACCGCACCGTCGCGGTGGCCGGCCCCGACTCGGTCTGGCTGGACGGCGAGGCCGAGACGTACGGCCGCGACCTCACCACCTACGCCGACTTCACGGTGGCCGCCGGCGAGCGGATCGCGTTCGCGCTGACCTGGCAGGCCTCCCACCTGCCCGCGCCGACCCCGCCGGACCCGGAGGACGCGCTGGAGGCCACCGAGCAGTTCTGGCGCGAGTGGGTCGGCCAGTGCACCTACCAGGGCCCGTACCGCGAGCCCGTGGTCCGCTCGCTGATCACCCTCAAGGCGCTGACCTACGCCCCCACCGGCGGCATCGTCGCCGCGCCCACCACCTCGCTGCCCGAGGACATCGGCGGCGAGCGCAACTGGGACTACCGCTACACCTGGCTGCGGGACGCCGCGATCACCCTCTCCTCGCTGCTGCGCACCGGCTACCGCGAGGAGGCCCGCGCCTGGCGCGAGTGGCTGCTGCGCGCGGTGGCCGGCGACCCGGAGAACCTGCAGATCATGTACGGCATCGCCGGCGAGCGCGAGCTCACCGAGTCCACCCTGGACTGGCTGCCCGGCTACGAAGGCTCGCTGCCCGTCCGGGTCGGCAACGGCGCCGCGGGCCAGCTCCAGCTGGACGTCTACGGCGAGGTCGTCGAGGCGCTGCACCTGGCCCACATGACCGGACTCGTCCGCAACGACCACGCGCACCAGCTGCAGCTGAAGCTGATCAGCTACCTGGAGAAGCACTGGCGCGAGCCCGACGAGGGCATCTGGGAGGTCCGCGGCCCGCGCCGGCACTTCGTGCACTCCAAGGTGATGGCCTGGGTCGCCGTCGACCGCACCATCCGGCTGCTGGAGGACACCGGTACCGAGGGCCCGCTGGAGCGCTGGAAGGCGCTGCGCGAGGAGATCCACACGGACGTCTGCGAGCGGGGCTACGACGCCGAGCGCAACACCTTCACCCAGTACTACGGCGGCCGCGAGCTCGACGCCTCGCTGCTGCTCATCCCCCAGGTCGGCTTCCTGCCGCCGGACGACAAGCGGGTGATCGGCACCATCGAGGCGATCCAGCGCGAGCTGTCCACCGAGGACGGCTTCGTGCTGCGCTACCCGACCCACGACGAGCAGGGCACCAACGTGGACGGCCTCTCCGGCCACGAGGGCGCCTTCCTGGCGTGCTCGTTCTGGCTCGCCGACGACCTGGCGATCATCGGCCGGGTCGCCGAGGCCCGCGAGCTGTTCGACCGGCTGCTGGCGCTGCGCAACGACGTCGGCCTGCTGGCCGAGGAGTGGGACCCGCGGGCCAAGCGCCAGGTCGGCAACTTCCCGCAGGCGTTCAGCCACGTGCCGCTGATCGACACCGCGCTGCGGCTCACCGCCTGCGGCGGGGCCTACCTCTCCTCGCAGCCCGAGCCGCGCTGAGCGTGGCCGGGCCCACGGGCCGCGCCGGCATCCGGCGCGGCCCCCGCCGTCAGCGGTCCCGCTGGACCAGTTCGTCGTAGGTGGAGAGCACCTGGGCGACGGTGTCCGCCTCGTCCGGCCAGGTGCGGGCCTGCTGGTGGGCCGCCTCCACCAGGGCGTCCCGGCGGTCCCGGTCGGTCAGCACCTCGCGGACGGCCGCGGCGAGCGCGGCGGCGTCGCCCGCCGGGACGAGCACGGCGGCGTCGCCGACCAGCTCCGGCACCCCGCCGACCGAGGTCGACACCACGGGCAGGCCGGCCCGCATCGCCTCCTGGACGACCAGCGAGCGCGCCTCCCAGCGGCTGCTGACCACCAGCACGTCGGCCGCGGCCAGCAGGTCGGGCACGTCGGTGCGGTAGCCGAGCAGCTCGACCGGGAGCTTCCCGGCGGCGACCCGGTCGCGCAGCGCCCCCGCCTCCGGGCCGTCCCCGGCGATCACCACCAGCGGGTCGAGGTCGGCCAGCCGGCCCACCGCGTCCAGCAGCAGTCCGAAGGACTTCTGGGCGACCAGGCGGCCGATCGCCAGCACCACCGGGCGGTCCGGCCCGTCGGGCCCGTCCGCGCCGGCCCGGGCGAGGAGTGCGGCCCTGGTGGTCTCCCGGGGCACCGCGGCCGGCGGCGACGGCGGCGCGGCGATCGGGCCGAGCCGGGCGTCCGTGGCACCGAGCTCGCGGGCCCGCGCCACCAGGTCCGAAGAGGCGCCCAGCACCAGGTCGGCGGCGCGCGCGACGCGGCGCTCCATCAGCCGCTGGAGGCGGCGCTCCATGCCGGTGGCGAGCATCGCGTGGTGCGAGGTGACCACCAGCGGGGTCTGCGGGCGAAGGCCCGGGAAGCGGCCCGCGGTGCGCAGCGCCAGGTCGGAGAGCAGGCCGGCCCGCAGCCCGTGGGCGTGCACCACGTCGGATCCGGTGAAGGCCCGGCGGAGTTCGCCGATCGCGGCGGCGTCGCTGCGGGCGCCCGCGGTGGCCGTGATGTCCACCGCATGGAAGCGCGCCCCGCTGCGGGAGAAGCCGAACAGGGCGTCCGCGGCCTCCGGGGCGCAGACCGTCACGCCCACTCCGTGTGCGACCAACCCCTGGGCGAGCGAGCGCACATGGGCGCCGATCCCCCCGGTGCCGGTCGACAGGACGAGCACCACGCGCAGCTGGCCGGGTCCTTCATGGGCCGCTGCGGCGCTCTGGGCGGCGGAATGGTCCACGTCGTCTCGCTCCGACTCGATCAGGTGACGAGTGCCGTCGCCGGACCCCGGCCCGGCCCGGTTCGGCCGAGTGGTGCCCCCGCCCGCCGGTGGGCGGGGAGAACGGGTCCCGCGGACGGCTCTCGGGACTGGAAAGCCATTGTCCAGCCGCCACCATGCCAGGTCCGGCCGGGTCTTGGACAGTCGGCACCGTCCGCGGGCGCGTCGCCGCCGGCACCCCCCCCCCCCCCGGCGCGGGGGGCCGGGCCCCGGGGGGCCCCCCCCCCCCGCCCCCCCGGGCGCGGGCGGGGGGGTGGTAAC
>NZ_JBHWBW010000428.1:0-6920 GCF_042735675.1 Kitasatospora sp. NPDC059571 | reverse complement strand
CGGGCCCGCCCCCCCCCGGCGGGCCCGGCGGGCCCCCCCCACGGGTTTTCTTGCAGCGCGGCCAACGCGCGTGGGGGGGGCCCCGGCGAACGGGTGGGGCGGGCCGCAGGCCGGCGGGCCGAACGGGAGCACGTCCGACCCGGACTGGGCCGCGCTGGCCGACCGGCACGAGCGCGAGAGGCGGCGGCGCCGGCAGCTGCGGGTGATCGGCGGGGCGGTCGCGGCCGTCCTGGTGGTCGGCGGCGTCACCGCCCTCGCGGTCACGCACACCTCGGCGCCCGGCACCCCGTCCGGAAACAGCGCGAAGGGCGGCCCGGCCGCGAGCGCGACCGGGGCCGCGGCGGACGGCGGGGACGCCGAGCCGGTCGACGTCTCCGCAGCACCGGGCTCGCCGTCCGCCGGATCGCCGTCCGCGCCGTCCGGCTCGGCCGCGCCCTCCTCGGCGCCGAACGGGCGGGCCTCCGGGAAGGCCTCCGCCGGTACCTCCGCCGGCGCGCCCGCCGACCCGCTGGCGGTGATCTCCGCCGCCGCCGCCACCGACACCGCGCCGCTCGACCCGGCGGCGCTGTTCGCCGACCACCTGACGGTCGGCGGCCACAGCTGGACCAGGCTCGCCACCGCCACCACCAGCCCCTGCTGGAAGGCCACCACCGGCGGCCTGGGCGATGTGCTGGCCGCCCAGGGCTGCCGCGCGATGCTGCGCGCCACCTACACCTTCGGCAGCAGCGCGGTGACCGTCGGCATCGCGGTGACCGACTCGCGCGGCCAGGCCGACGCGGCCGCGGCCGGCCACCACGGCCAGGTGCAGGGACTGGTCCCGTCCGGCCACACCTCGTACTGCGTCTCCGCCGGGTGCGCCAACACCCACGGCTCGGTGGGCCGGTACGACTACTACACGGTCGCCGGGACGGTGCAGCCCGGCGGCAACACCGCCGATGCCGCGGCGAGCGCCGCGCAGACCGCCTTCGCCGGGTACGCCCGCGCGCAGTTGCTGGCCCGCGGCCGCCGCTGAGCGCGCACCCGGTCAGGCGGCGGCCGGGACCGGCTCCCGCCGGGGCCGGCACAGGGTGAGGAAGGCGAGTGCCGACAGCAGCGCGCAGACCAGTACCACCAGGCCCAGCGCCGTCGCCGACGGGTGGCCGCCCGCGCTGCTCAGCGGGGCCACCACGGCGCCGCAGACGAAGGTGGCGACCCCGAGCAGGGCGGAGGCGGAGCCGGCCGCGTGCGGGGCCAGGGTGAGCGCCCGGGCCGAGGCGTTGGGGCCGACCACGCCCATCGCCGCCATCAGCAGGCACATCGCCGGGGCGGCCACGGCCGGCCCGGCACCCGACAGCCCGGCGAGGGTCAGCACCGCACCGGCCAGCACCGCGCCGGCCTGCCCGGTGAGGATCAGCGCCGCGGGCGTCAGCCGTCCGGCCAGCACCCGTCCGTTCAGCTGGGTGGAGGCCATCAGGGCCGCGGAGTTGACCGCGAAGAGCAGGCTGTAGGTCTGCGGCGAGACGTGGTAGACCTCCTGGAGCACGGTGGAGGAGCCGCTGACGTAGCCGAAGAGCGCGCCGAACGAGAAGGTCGTGGTCGCCGTGAAGCCCACGAACCGGCGGTCCCGCAGCAGGCCGCCGACCGCCCGGACGGTGGTCGACAGTCCGCCCGCGTGCCGCCGTTCGGGCGGCAGCGACTCGCCCACGCCCAGCGCCGCGGCGACCGTCAGCAGCACGCCCACGGCGGCCAGCAGGACGAACCCGCCGCGCCACGAGGTGACGTGCAGCAACTGGGCGCCGAGCACCGGCCCCAGGATCGGGGCCAGCCCGGAGACCAGGGCAAGCGAGGCCATGAAGCGGATCATCGCCACGCCCTCGTAGCGGTCCCGGGCCACCGCGCGGGCGATCACCAGCCCGGCGGCACCGGCCGCCCCCTGGGCGAAGCGGGCCGCAACCAGGACGGGCACGCTCGGTGTCAGTGCGCACACCAGGGTGGCCACCGCGTACAGCCCCATGCCGGCCAGCAGCGGCCGGCGCCGGCCGTGCCGGTCGCTCGCCGGCCCGAACAGCACCTGTCCGAGGGCCATGCCCAGCAGTGAGGCCGTCAGGGTGAGTTGGACGGCCGGCGCGGTGGAGTGCAGATCGGTGGTGAGGGCCGGCAGCGCCGGCAGGTAGAGGTCCGTGGTGAGCGGCCCGAGCGCCACCAGCGCGCCGAGCACCAGGACGGCGCCCCGCCCCGGCGCCGCCGGCGCGGCCGCGGAGCCGGTCCGGGCCGCAGTGGAGCGCTCGCCCCCCGCGTCGATGCTCGGGCCTGCCATCGCACTCCTCACCGTGGTCGCACCCGGCAGCAGGCCGGCGTTCGCACCCTAACCCACGGTTCCCGGGGCGGCCTCGGCACGGAACTCCCGGACCACCTCGATCCGGCCGACGATGTGGCGGTTGAACTCCGTCAGCTCCTCGGCCGGCACCCAGAGCTCCAGGATGGTCTCGCCGCCGGCCTGCCGGACGGGGTAGCGCGCCAGGAAGGCCGTCTCCACCTCGAAGCGGGTGACGAATCCGGCGCCGGAGGCGGGCACGTTCCAGTCCCGGGCGATCCGGACGGCGTAGTCCTCGTTCAGCACCGGGTAGAAGATCGGCTGCTCGGGCAGCCGCGGCGGCCAGGCCCGCCAACCGGACGCCTCGACGAGCGCCAGTTCGGTGGGGCCGGTGGGGCGCCAGAGCGTGGTGGTCTCCATGGCGGCCCACCGTAGGGGCCCGCCGCCCGCCCCGGCCAGGCATTTCCAGGCGGGCGGCGCCCGGCTGCCGCCGGGTGCCGAGCGGTCCGTCAACTCCGATGTACGACCGCAGTCTTGACGCGGACAGGCCGGGCTGCTTCATTGGTGCATCACGTTAGGAAACTTTCCTGACGATTGAGCCTCGAACCCCTCCTCCCCGGGAACGGTGACCCATGCCCGCACGCGCCCTCGCCCGTCCGCTCACCGCCCTCGCGGCCGCCGCCGCGCTGACCGCCGGCGCGCTCGCCCTCGCCCCGGCCGGGCAGGCCGCCACCGCCGACCCGGTGGGCCTCAACGCACCCTACGAGTACCTGGGTTGGGGCAGCCCGCAGAAGCCGGCGGACGTCATGGCGGCGACCGGCGTCAAGCAGTTCACGCTGGCCTTCGTGCTCAGCGACGGCGGCTGCAACCCGAAGTGGGACGGCAGCCGGGCACTGACCGGCGGGAGCGACCAGAGCGCGATCAACGCCATCCGGTCCGCCGGCGGCGACGTGGTGGTCTCCATCGGCGGCTGGAGCGGCAACAAGCTCGGCGAGAAGTGCACCTCCGCGAGCGCACTCGCCGCGGCGTACCAGAAGGTGGTCGACGCCTACCACTTGAAGGCCATCGACATCGACATCGAGGCCTCCGAGGTCGCCAGTGCGGCCGCGCGGCAGCGGGTGGTCTCCGCGCTCAGGACGGTCAGGGCCAACAACCCGGGCATCCGCGAGTACGTCACCTTCGGCACCACCACGAGCGGTCCGGACGCCGACGGGCTCGACCTGATCAAGAAGGGCGCGGCGGCCGGGCTCGCCCTGGACGGCTGGACGATCATGCCCTTCGACTTCGGCAGCCACAGCGGCTCGATGGGCAGCGTCACCACCAAGGCGGCCGACGGCCTGCAGAAGGCGGTGGCGAGCGCCTACGGGTACGACAGCGCCACCGCGTACCGGCACATCGGGATCTCGTCGATGAACGGGAAGACCGACGAGAGCGACGAGACCGTCTCCACCGGGGACTTCACCACGATCGCGAACTACGCCAAGGCGCACCACCTGGCGCGGTTCACCTTCTGGGCGGTCAACCGCGACCGCTCCTGCCCGTCCGGCACCTCGGCCGGGGACTCCTGCAGCGGGATCTCCCAGTCGCCGTACGCCTTCACGAAGATCGTCGCCGGCTACCACGGCTGAGCAAGCGGCGGACGGCGCCGGTCAGCGCCGGGCGATCAGCGCCGCCTCCGCGAAGTTGTCCCAGTGCGCGGCCGCGCCGGGCGGGATGCACGCCCAGTCCTGCATCGGCCGGCCGCCCATCGGGTCGAAGAGGTGGGCGCCGGGCAGCCGCAGCGCCTCGGCGAGGGCGGGGGTGTCACGGCCGAGCCGGCAGACCAGGCCCTCCTGGTGCAGGCCCGCGAAGGCCTTGCCGTCGGCGTCCTTCAGGCAGGGCATGCCGAACATGCTGGCGCGGCTGACGCCGCGCGGCGCGAGCTCCGCGGCGATCTCGGCATAGCGGGCCGCCGGGTCCGGGTCCTCGGTCATGGGGTCATGGTGCACCCCCCGGGGCCGCCCGGCCAGGCGGCCGGGCCCGCCGGGGGCCTTGAGCCGCGCGGGCCGACATGTAAGGATTGAGGCCCGTGAGCATCCCTGTACACGCGCTTCCCGCGTCCCCGCTGACCGCCGCCGTCGCCCAGACCCCGCTCGCCCCGCTGGACATCGCCGCCAACGCGGCCACTGCCGCCGGCCTGGTCCGGCGGGCCGCCGAGGGGGGCGCCCGGGTGCTGCTGCTCTCCGAGCTCTTCCTGACCGGCTACGAGCCGGCCGCCGTCGCCGCCGACCCCGCGCGGCTCACCGTGGCCGACGACGACCCGCGCCTGGACGTCCTCGCCGGGGCCTGCGCCGACACCGGCACGGCCGTGGTCCTCGGCGCACCGGTCCGCGACCGGGCGGCCGGCGCCCTGCACATCGCGGCCCTGGCGCTGGACACCGCGGGCCGGCGGACCGCCGCCTACCGCAAGCAGTTCGCCACGCCGAACGAGCGCGCGGCGGGCTTCTCCCCCGGCGACGCCGGCTGCACCCTCGACCTCGACGGCTGGCGGCTCGGCCTCGGCGTCTGCTGGGACTCGGGCTTCCCCGAGCACGCCCGGGCCGCCGCCCTCGACGGCGCGCACGCCTACCTGGTCGGCGCGCTCTTCGGCACCGGGCCGGGCGCCCACCAGCGCCGCACGGTCTTCCCCGCCCGCGCCCTGGACAACACCCTGTACGTGCTGCTGGCGAACCACATCGGCGTCTCCGGGCCGTACACCGGCTGCGGGCGCAGCGCCGTCTGGGGGCCGGACGGGCGGCTGCTGGCGGAGGCCGCCGAGGACGCCGCCGAGCTGCTCACCGTACGGCTGGACCCGCAGGCCCTGGCCGCGGCCAGGGCCGAGGACCCGGTTCTGGTGCAGCCCGGGCTCACCGCGCCCGCGGCACCGCGCACCACGGCCCGGCTGGGCTGACCCCGCCCGGGCGGCACCGGGTGCGCCGGCCGGCGGCACCCGGTGGCGCGGTCGTCCCCGGTCCGGCGCGGCCGGAAATACCGCGGGCCGCCGCACGGCTGTGCTGTGCAGGAGGTGTCGCACGATGGGTGACGAGCAGAACGGCGGGACGCACGAGGGGTACCGCGTCGAGCACGACTCGATGGGTGAGGTGTGGGTGCCCGCCGACGCGCTGTGGCGGGCGCAGACGCAGCGCGCGGTGGAGAACTTCCCGGTCTCCGGCCAGCGGCTGGAGCGGGCGCACATCGCCGCGCTGGCCGTGGTCAAGGCGGCCGCCGCGGTGGTGAACGCGCGGCTGGGCGTGCTGGACGCGGAGACCGCGGAGGCGATCCGGACGGCCGCCGAGGAGGTGGCGAGCGGGCGGTGGGACGACCAGTTCCCGGTGGACGTGTTCCAGACCGGCTCCGGCACCTCGTCCAACATGAACGCCAACGAGGTGATCGCCACGCTCGCGACCGAGCGGCTGGGCCGCCCGGTCCACCCCAACGACGACGTGAACGCGAGCCAGTCCTCCAACGACGTCTTCCCCTCGTCGATCCACATCGCGGCCACCGCGGCGGTGACCGGCGAGCTGATCCCGGCGCTGGAGCACCTGGCCGCCGCGCTGGAGCGCAAGTCGGCGGAGTTCGCCGAGGTGGTGAAGTCCGGCCGCACGCACCTGATGGACGCCACCCCGGTCACCCTCGGGCAGGAGTTCGGCGGGTACGCCGCGCAGGTGCGGTACGGCGTCGAGCGGCTGCGCGCGACCCTCCCCCGGGTGGCCGAACTCCCGCTCGGCGGGACGGCGGTGGGCACCGGGATCAACACCCCGCCGGGGTTCTCCGCGGCGGTGATCGCCGAGGTCGCGAAGACCACCGGGCTGCCGCTGACCGAGGCCCGCGACCACTTCGAGGCCCAGGGCGCCCGCGACTCCCTGGTCGAACTCAGCGGCCAGCTGCGGACGGTGGCGGTCGGCTTCACGAAGATCGCCAACGACCTGCGGTGGATGGGCTCGGGCCCGCGGACGGGCCTCGGCGAGATCAATCTGCCGGACCTGCAGCCCGGTTCGTCGATCATGCCGGGGAAGGTCAACCCGGTGCTGCCGGAGGTGGTGCTGATGGTGGCCGCCCAGGTGATCGGCAACGACACCACCGTGACGGTGGCCGGGGCGAGCGGCAGCTTCGAGCTGAACGTGATGCTCCCGGTGATCGCGCGCAACGTGCTGGAGTCGGTGCGGCTGCTCGCCAACAGCGCCCGGCTGCTGGCCGACCGGACGGTCGACGGCATCACCGCCAACGTCGAGCGGGCCCGCGAGTACGCGGAGTCCTCGCCGTCGGTGGTCACCCCGCTGAACCGGTACATCGGCTACGAGGAGGCCGCCGCGGTGGCCAAGCAGTCGCTGGCCGAGCGCAAGACGATCCGCCAGGTGGTGCTGGAGCGCGGCTACGTGGACCGCGGGCTGCTGACCGAGCGGCAGCTGGACGAGGCGCTGGACGTGCTGCGGATGACCCGGCCCTGACCGCTGCACCCGACGCCGGACGGGGGGGGGGGGGGCCCGGGGCGCGGGGCGACACCGGGATCGAGGGCCCGGACGGCGGCCGCGCCCGGGCCGGCTGCGACTCCGTCGACGTGGAGCCCGGGGACGTCCTGGTGGTGGAGACCCCGGGCGGCGGCGGGTAC
>NZ_JBHWBW010000427.1:5361-6929 GCF_042735675.1 Kitasatospora sp. NPDC059571 | reverse complement strand
CCGGCGCCCGCCGCGCACCGCCCGCCCGGCCGCCGGGGCGGCCAGCGTCCGGCTCCCCGCGCACCTCCCGGGCGGGGCACCCGGGCGGGGGAGCGGCCCGGTCGTAGGGTGGCCGCGACGGGCCCGGGCGCCGGGCGGCCGGTGCCCGCACGGCCGACGGCCACCCCTGTTGTGAATTCCATACGCGGTAGTGCATACTTATGCCTAACGCCGTATGGGACCCGCATACCGCACGCACTGCCCTGTTCGCACGTTTGTGAAGGAGAAAGCCGTGACCGAGCGCGTCGTACTCGCCTACTCGGGCGGTCTTGACACGTCCGTCTGCATCGGCTGGATCGCCGAGGAGACCGGCGCCGAGGTCATCGCCGTCGCGGTCGACGTCGGCCAGGGCGGCGAGGACCTGGACGTCATCCGCCAGCGCGCGCTGGACTGCGGCGCCGTCGAGGCGGAGGTCGCGGACGCCCGCACCGAGTTCGCCGACGAGTACTGCCTGCCGGCGCTCAAGGCCAACGCCCTCTACCAGGGCCAGTACCCGCTGGTCTCCGCGCTCTCCCGGCCGGTGATCGTCAAGCACCTGGTCGCCGCCGCGCAGAAGCACGGCGCCACCACCGTCGCGCACGGCTGCACCGGCAAGGGCAACGACCAGGTCCGCTTCGAGGTCGGCATCAACTCGCTGGCGCCGAGCCTGAAGTGCATCGCCCCGGTGCGCGACTACGCGATGACCCGCGACAAGGCGATCGCCTTCGCCGAGGCCAAGGGCCTGCCGATCGCGACCACCAAGAAGTCGCCGTACTCGATCGACCAGAACGTCTTCGGCCGCGCCGTCGAGACGGGCTTCCTCGAGGACATCTGGAACGCGCCGATCGAGGACGTCTACGAGTACACCCAGAACCCGGCCACCGCGCGCGAGGCCGACGAGGTCGTCATCACCTTCGAGGCCGGCGTGCCGGTCGCGATCGACGGCCGCAAGGTCACCGTCCTGCAGGCCATCGAGGAGCTGAACAATCGGGCCGGCGCCCAGGGCATCGGCCGCCTCGACATGGTCGAGGACCGCCTGGTCGGCATCAAGTCCCGCGAGATCTACGAGGCCCCCGGCGCGATCGCCCTGATCACCGCCCACCAGGCCCTGGAGAACGTCACCGTCGAGCGCGAACTGGCCCGCTACAAGCGGCAGGTCGAGCAGCGCTGGGCCGAGCTGGTCTACGACGGCCTCTGGTTCTCGCCGCTCAAGCGCGCCCTGGACGGCTTCGTCAACGAGGCCAACCAGAGCGTCTCCGGCGACATCCGGATGGTGCTGCACGGCGGCCGCGCGGTGGTCAACGGCCGCAAGTCCGACCAGTCGCTGTACGACTTCAACCTCGCCACCTACGACACCGGCGACACCTTCGACCAGTCGATGTCCAAGGGCTTCATCGAGATCTTCGGCATGTCCTCGAAGATCGCCGCCCGCCGCGACCTGGCCTGAGCCGCACGTCCCCGGTGCCCGGGGCCCCCCCCCCCCCGCGGCCCCCCCCCGTACCCCCAGAGGTGCCCCATCGCTTGTGGCCCCCCCCAAACCCCGCCGGCGA
>NZ_JBHWBW010000427.1:2238-5351 GCF_042735675.1 Kitasatospora sp. NPDC059571 | reverse complement strand
TGTACAAGGTTTTCATTATATATTTCGGTATTCCCTATAATCACCCCCCCCCCCCCCCCCCCGCCGCGCCCCCCCCCCCCGCGCGCCCCCCCCCCCCCCCCCCCCCGGCACCACCCCCTTACCCAGCAGAGGAGCCCATGCGATGAGCGCCGACCAGAACGCCGACGTCCGACTCTGGGGCGCGCGCTTCGCCGACGGCCCCTCCGAGGCGCTGGCGAGGCTGTCCGCCTCGGTCCACTTCGACTGGCGTCTCGCGCCGTACGACATCGCCGGCTCCAAGGCGCACGCCCGGGTGCTGCACAAGGCCGGGCTGCTGGACGACGCCGAGCTGGCCGCCATGCTGGACGGGCTCGACCGGCTGCTCGCGGACGTGGAGTCCGGCGCGTTCACCGGCACCATCGCCGACGAGGACGTGCACACCGCCCTGGAGCGCGGCCTGCTGGAGCGCCTCGGCGCCGAGCTCGGCGGCAAGCTGCGGGCCGGCCGGTCCCGCAACGACCAGATCGCCACGCTGTTCCGGATGTACCTCCGCGACCACGCGAAGATCATCGCGGCGCTGGTGCTCGACCTCCAGCACGCCCTGGTCGGCCTCGCCGAGGCCCACCCGGACACCGCGATGCCCGGCCGCACCCACCTCCAGCACGCCCAGCCGGTGCTCTTCGCCCACCACGTCCTCGCGCACGTGCAGGCCCTCGGCCGGGACGCCGAGCGGCTGCGCCAGTGGGACACCCGCACCGCCGTCTCCCCGTACGGCTCCGGCGCGCTGGCCGGCTCCTCGCTCGGCCTCGACCCGCAGGCGGTCGCCGCCGAACTCGGCTTCGAGCGCGGCTCGGTCGGCAACTCGATCGACGGCACCGCCTCGCGCGACTTCGTCGCGGAGTTCGCCTTCGTCACCGCGATGATCGGGATCAACCTCTCGCGCATCGCCGAGGAGGTGATCATCTGGAACACCAAGGAGTTCGGCTTCATCACGCTGCACGACGCCTTCTCCACCGGCTCCTCGATCATGCCGCAGAAGAAGAACCCGGACATCGCCGAGCTCGCCCGCGGCAAGTCCGGCCGTCTGATCGGCAACCTCACCGGCCTGCTCGCCACCCTCAAGGCGCTGCCGCTCGCGTACAACCGCGACCTGCAGGAGGACAAGGAGCCGGTCTTCGACTCCTGCGACACGCTGGAGGTCCTGCTGCCGGCCTTCACCGGCATGATGGCCACCCTGACGGTGCACCGGGAGCGGCTGGAGGAGCTGGCCCCGGCCGGCTTCTCGCTCGCCACCGACATCGCCGAGTGGCTGGTCAAGCAGGGCGTGCCGTTCCGGGTCGCGCACGAGGTCGCCGGCGCCTGCGTCAAGGCCTGCGAGCAGCAGGGCATCGAGCTGTGGGACCTGACGGACGCGCAGTTCGCCGAGATCTCCGAGCACCTGACGCCGGAGGTCCGCTCGGTGCTCAGCGTGCACGGCGCCATCGCCTCCCGCAGCGGCCGCGGCGGCACCGCGCCGAGCGCGGTCGCCACCCAGCTCGCCGAGGTCAAGGCCGACCTCGCCGCCCAGCAGGAGTGGCTGGCCTCCTGAACCGTGCCCGGACGGGGGCGCGCCGGGTGTCGCGGCGCGCCGGCGCCGCCCCCCCCCCCCCCCCCCGACTCGTTGCGGCCGGTGTGAGCGATCCGCTGCCCCTGGCCGAACTCCGGCGCGCCCTGCTGCCCCTGCTCGCCGCACTCGCGGTCGCCGTCCCCGACCGCGAGGAGCTGGAACAGGCCCTCTGGCTGCGCCTACTGGAGCGGCGGGCCGGCCCCGGCCTGCCGCGCGACGGGCTCGGCTGGCTGCGCGGACAGGCGGTCCGCGAGGCGCTGGCGGCCCGCCGGGCGGCCGACCGCGAGACCCCGGTGCCGCGGGTGGCCCGCCGCCACCCGGAGCCGTACGAGGCGCTGCGGACCGCCGAGCTCGTGCGCGCGGTGCGGCGGGCCCTGGAGACCCTGCCCGGCAGTTGTCCGGAGCTGCTGCGGGCGCTCTCCGGGGCACCGGAGCTGACCTACCGGGAGCAGGCGGAGCGGCTCGGCATGCCGCGCGGCAGCCTGGGCCCGGTCCGCTCGCGCTGCCTGGGCCGGCTGCGCCCGCTGGTCGCCGCCCGCTGGGCGGACTGGTCGGCGGAGTGAGCCGTCCGCGGCACGCCCGGGCGGAAACCGCCCCCGGACGTGACGCTCGCCACGTCGGACGGCCGGAAGGTTGAGAATCGGCGACGCCTGGGTAGAGCGGTGGCGAACGTCGTGCTTGACGGTGGTCCGACCGCCCGGATACTGAGCGTGAGCGCAGAACCGGCGGTGCCGCGTCCCACCACCGTCCGGTCCGCCGTTCCGCGCTATCCCGGGCCGGGCAGATCCCCGCCCGGGCCCTCAGGCCGGGCACCGGTGCCAACCCTCGACCGCGCACCGGGCAGAAACGATGGGGAGAACCCGCACATGGGCATGAGTGTGATCATCACGCCGGCGGCGCAGGGCGACGCGGAGCAGATCCTCAAGCTCCAGTACCTCGGTTACCAGTCCGAGGCGGAGCTCTACGGCGACTGGGGCCTGGAGCCCCTCACCCAGACACTGGACAGCCTCCGCGCCGAACTGGCCGACGGCCACGCCGTGGTGGCCCGCCTCGGCGACGAGGTCGTCGGCGCGGTGCGCGGCCGGGTCGACGCCGAGGGCACCGGCCGGATCGGCCGCCTGGTCGTCCACCCGCGGATGCAGCGGCACGGCCTGGGCAGGCGGCTGCTGGAGGCGGTCGAGCAGAGCCTGCTGGACGAGGGCGGCGTGCGCGCCTTCGAGCTGTTCACCGGCCACCGCAGCCTCGGCAACCTGCGGCTGTACACCCGCCTCGGCTACCACCAGACCTCGGTGCGCGAGGTCAGCGGCCGGCTCTCGGTGGTGACCCTCCGCAAGCCCGCGGTCGTCCCGCTGGCGGCCTCCGCCTGACCCCGGCACCACCCGCGAGCGGGCCCCCGCCCCCCGGCGGGCGGGGGCGCGGGGGGGTGGGCGCGGGGGGGCGCGGGGCGCGCCGGGCGGGCGGCGGGCCGCCCGGCCGCTGCGGCTGGCCCGGTTCGCCTGGGTGCGGCCCGGGCCGGACGGCCTGGTGC
>NZ_JBHWBW010000427.1:0-2228 GCF_042735675.1 Kitasatospora sp. NPDC059571 | reverse complement strand
TCCCCCCGCACCCCCCGGCGCGGGCCCCCCCCCCCGCGGGGGGGGGGGCCCCGTCGGGCTTGTGCCGCAAGGGTCGTGTCCGTAATCCGGACAGCACCTCCTGATTTTTGGGATCGCCTCCGAACGTCTGATTTACTAGCTGGCATGACAGCGACCACGACATGCATCCCCACCGGCGCCGCGCCGGCAGGTGAGACGCGCATGTGCCGCTGTCTCATGTGTCACCACTGAGGGCCCTCGCCGCCCCTCCGGCCCCTGGCCGGGGGCACCCCGCACTCGCGCCCCGAAGCGAGCACCCGCGCCGTTGACCGGCGCCGCCGCCCGGCCGTCCCCGACGGATCGCCAGGGCCCGTGCCACGCACACCACCGCAACCGCCCACCGGCGGCCGCCGGCGTGCGCCCCCGCACACCACACCCCACCGGGCGTGCCCGCGCACGCCGCTGAACCGCACCGGTGCGCCCGGCCACGAGCCGTCCGCCCCCGACCAACGGAAGCAGCCGTGATCACCACCAAGGACCTCACGAAGGTCTACCGCTCCCGCGGCCGGGAGGTCACCGCCCTCGACGGCGTCGACCTCCACGTCCGACCCGGCGAGGTCTACGGAGTCGTCGGCACCAGCGGTGCCGGCAAGTCGACCCTCATCCGCTGCGTCAACATGCTGGAGCGGCCCACCTCCGGCAGCGTCACCGTGGACGGCGTCGACCTGACCGCGCTGCCCGGCGGCGAGAACCGCGCCGGCCGCGAGCTGCGCGAGGCCCGGCGCCGGATCGGCATGGTCTTCCAGCACTTCAACCTGCTCTCCGCGCGGACCGCCCAGGAGAACGTCGAACTGCCGCTGGAGATCATCGGCCTGGACCGCACCGAGCGCCGCCGCAAGGCGGCCGAACTCCTCGACCTGGTCGGCCTGTCCGACCGGGCCGGCAGCTACCCGGCCCAGCTCTCCGGCGGCCAGAAGCAGCGCGTCGGCATCGCCCGCGCCCTGGCCGGCGACCCCAAGGTGCTGCTCTCCGACGAGGCCACCAGCGCCCTCGACCCGGAGACCACCCGCTCGATCCTCGCCCTGCTGCGCGACCTCAACCGGCAGCTCGGCCTCACCGTGCTGCTCATCACGCACGAGATGGACGTCATCAAGTCGGTCTGCGACTCGGCGGCGCTGATGCGCGGCGGGCGGATCGTCGAGTCCGGCGCGCTGACCGACCTGCTCGCCACCGGCGGCTCGCAGCTCGCCCGCGACCTGTTCCCGCTCGGCGAGTTCGGCTCCGGGCAGCCGGGCCGCACCGTCCTGGAGATCACCTTCCAGGGCGACGCGCCGGCCCAGCCGTTCGTCTCGCAGCTCGCCCGCACCTACCAGATCGACATCAACATCCTCGGCGCCGCGGTGGAGACCATCGGCGGCCGGATGGTCGGCCGGATGCGGGTCGAACTGCCCGGCGGCCACGGGGAGAACGTGGTGCCGATCGGCTACCTGCGCGAGCAGGGCCTCCAGGTGGACGTCATCGACACGACGGGAGCGGCGGCATGACCTGGGACCAGATGCAGGAGCTCATGTGGCCCGCCACCTGGGAGACGCTCCGGATGGTCGGCGCCGCCTCGCTGGCCACCGTGCTGCTCGGCCTGCCGCTCGGCGTGCTGCTCGTGCTCACCGACCGCGGCGGACTGCTGCAGAACCTGCCGGTCAACCGGGTGCTCGGCGCGGTGGTCAACGTCGGCCGCTCGCTGCCGTTCATCATCCTCATGGTCGCCCTCCAGGCCTTCACCCGGTCGCTGGCCGGCACCACGATCGGCTGGCAGGCCGCCACCGTGCCGCTCACCATCGGCGCGATCCCGTTCTTCGCCCGGCTCGTCGAGACGGCCGTCCGCGAGGTCGACGGCGGCCTGGTCGAGGCCGTCCAGTCGATGGGCGGCTCCACCTGGACGATCGTCCGCAAGACCCTGCTGCCCGAGTCGCTGCCGGCCCTGGTCTCCTCGGCCACCACCACGGTCATCGCCCTGATCGGCTACTCGGCGATGGCCGGCGTGGTCGGCGGCGGAGGCCTCGGCGACCTGGCCGTCCGGTACGGCTACCAGCGCTTCGAGACCGGCTTCATGTGGGTGATCATCGCCGAACTGGTCGTGGTGGTGACCGCCGTCCAGCCGGCCGGCGACTTCGCCGCCCGCCGGCTCGGCCGCCGCGGCACCCGCCCGGCCGGCCGGTCGGCCCGGCTCGGCCGCCCCGGCCGCCCCGCCC
>NZ_JBHWBW010000426.1:0-6938 GCF_042735675.1 Kitasatospora sp. NPDC059571 | reverse complement strand
CCCGAGACCACCACCGAGGTCGGCCCGTTGACGGCGGCGATGCCCACGCCCTCGACCAGCAGCGGCAGCACCTCGTCCTCCGCCGCCTCGACGGCCACCATCGCGCCGCCGGCAGGCAGCGCCTGCATCAGCCGGCCGCGGGCCGCCACCAGCTTCGCCGCATCGGCCAGCGAGAACACCCCGGCGACATGGGCGGCGGCCAGCTCGCCGATCGAGTGACCGGCCAGCGCGTCGGGGCGCAGGCCCCACGACTCCAGCAGGCGGAACAGCGCCACCTCGACGGCGAACAGGGCCGGCTGGGTGTACGCCGTCTCATTGATCAGCTCGGCATCGGCGATCGCCTCGCGCAGCGGACGCTCCAGGTGGCCGTCCAGCTCCGCGCAGACCGCGTCGAGAGCCTCGGCGAACACCGGGTACGTCTCGTACAACTCAGCTCCCATGCCCCGCCGCTGACTGCCCTGGCCGGTGAAGAGGAAGGCGAGTTTGCCGCCCGTGGCCGAGCCCCGGACCACAGTCGCACCGGGGGTGCCGGCGGCCAACCCCTGAAGACCCCGCATCAACCCCTGCTCGTCGGCGGCCACCACGACCGCCCGGTGCTCCATCGCGGCACGGCCGGTGGCCAGCGAGTACGCGACGTCGCCGGGTCCGGCGCCGAGTGCCACCGCCCGCAGCAGCCGCTCGGCCTGGGCCCGCAGGCCGTCCTCCGTGCGGGCGGACAACGGCACCGGCCAGAACGGCGGTGCGGCCGACTCCGGGTCGAGGTCCGCGGGCTCCGCGGCCTGTGCCTGCTCCAGGACGACGTGCGCATTGGTGCCGCTCATGCCGAACGAGGAGACCGCAGCGCGGCGCGGCCGGCCGGCCTGCGGCCACGCGGTGTTCTGCGTCAGCAGCTCCACGGACCCGGCCGACCAGTCGACCTCGGTGGACGGCGCGTCGACGTGCAGGGTGCGCGGCAGTACGCCGTGCTCCATCGCCAGCACCATCTTGATGACGCCGGCGACACCGGCGGCGGCCTGGGTGTGCCCGATGTTGGACTTCACCGAGCCGAGCCGGAGCGGCTGTCCGGCCGGGCGGTCCTGGCCGTAGGTGGCGAGCAGCGCCTGGGCCTCGATCGGGTCGCCGAGGACCGTACCGGTGCCGTGCGCCTCGACGGCGTCCACGTCGGCAGCGGTGAGGCGGGCGGCGGCCAGCGCCTGCCGGATCACCCGCTGCTGGGACGGGCCGTTCGGCGCGGTGAGGCCGTTGGAGGCGCCGTCCTGGTTGACGGCGGAGCCGCGGACCACCGCCAGCACCCGGTGGCCGTTGCGCTGCGCGTCGGAGAGCCGCTCGACCAGCAGCAGTCCGACGCCCTCGCCCCAGCCCGTGCCGTCCGCCCCCGCGGCGAACGCCTTGCAGCGCCCGTCCCCGGCGAGGCCGCCCTGCCGGCTGAACTCGACGAACGCACCCGGCGTCGACATCACCGTGACCCCGCCCACCAGGGCGAGCGAGCACTCCCCGGCGCGCAGCGCCTGGCCCGCGAGGTGCAGGGCGACCAGCGAGGAGGAGCAGGCGGTGTCGACGGTCACCGCCGGCCCCTCCAGGCCGAAGGTGTACGACAGCCGCCCGGAGACCACACTCGCCGCCGTACCGGTGCCGAGCCGCCCCTCCAGGTCGTCGGAGGAGTTGGCGGCGAGGGTGAGGTAGTCCTGGCCGTTGGTGCCGACGAAGACGCCGGTACGGCTGCCGCGCAGGGTCGCCGGGTCGATGCCCGCCCGCTCGAACGCCTCCCAGGACGTCTCCAGCAGCAGTCGCTGCTGCGGGTCCATGGCGAGCGCCTCACGCGGAGAGATCCCGAAGAAGACCGGGTCGAACTCGGCGGCTTCGTGCAGGAATCCGCCCTCCCGGGTGCCGGCCCGGCCGGGCCCGTCGCCGTGCAGGGCGGCAAGGTCCCAGCCCCGGTCGGTGGGGAAGCCGGAGACGGCGTCGCCACCGTCGAGGAGCAGCTGCCACAGCTCCTCCGGCGAGGCGACCCCGCCGGGGAAGCGGCAGCTCATGGCCACGATCGCGATCGGCTCGTCGGCGGCGGGGGCTGGGCCGTCGGAGCCGGCCCGGTGGATCTCCGGGAGCGCCGCCTCGCCGCGGTGGCCGAGGACCTCGGTGCCGAGGTGGCCGGCGAGAGCGGTGACGGTCGGGTAGTCGAAGACCAGCGTGGAGGGCAGGCCGAGCCCGGTCACCGCGGTGAGGCGGTTGCGCAGCTCGACGGCGGTCAGCGAGTCGAAGCCCAGCTCGCGGAAGGCCCGGCCCGCGTCCACCGCGTCCGCCTCCGCGTAACCGAGCACGCCGGCCACCTCGGTGCGGACCAGGTCCAGCAGGACGGCGGCCCGGTCGTCGGGGCCCAGCCCGGCCAGGCGGCCGACGAGTCCGTCGGACGGGCCCTCGGAGTGGTCGGACTCGGACCGCGCGGAGGTGGCGCGGCCGGCCTCGGGGATCTCGGCGAAGAGGGGGACGGGCACCGTCGTGCCGTCGAGCAGCCGCTCCCAGACGATGTCGGCGACGGCGAGCGCCGTGTCGCCGTTCTCCAGGGCCTGCTGAAGCGCGGTCATGGCGAGGTCGGGAGCCATCGGGGGCACACCCTCGCGGCGCAGGCGCTCGGTGAGCCGGTCGTCGGTCGCCATGCCCGCCTCGGCCCACGGACCCCAGGCGACCGAGGTCGCCGGGAGCCCGTCGGCCCGCCGCTGCTCGGCAAGCGCATCCAGGTAGGCATTGGCCGCGGCATAGTTGCCCTGACCGGCACTACCGATCGTCCCGGCCGTCGAGGAGAACAGCACAAACGCCGACAGATCGTGACCAGCGGTCAACTCATGGAGGTTGCGCGCAGCGTCCACCTTCGGCCGGGCCACCGACGCCAACCGCTCCGCCGTCAGTGCGTCGACGACGCCGTCGTCCAGGACGCCCGCCGTGTGGAACACCGCGGACAGCCCGTGCCCCGCCAGCAACTCCGCCAGTGCCTCACGGTCGGCAACATCACACGCCGCCACCGTCACCGTCGCGCCCAGCGCCGTCAGCTCATCACGCAACTCCGCCGCACCCGGCGCGTCCAGGCCCCGGCGACTGGTCAGCACCAGATGCCCGGCACCGCTACGGGCCAGCCACCGCGACACCTCCGCGCCCAGCGCACCCGTCCCGCCGGTCACCAGCACCGTCCCCGACGGCGACCAACTCGCCCCCTCACCACGCGGCGCACGCACCAGACGACGACCGAAGACCCCGGACCCACGAACCGCGACCTGATCCTCACCACCACCGGCCAGCACACCCGCCAGCCGGTCGAAATCCCGCCCGTCCGCCTCCACGGGCAGATCCACCAGACCACCCCACCGCTCCGGATGCTCCAACGCCACCACCCGGCCCAGACCCCACACCTGCGCCTGCCCGGGATCAGCCAGCCGCTCCGAACGCCCGGTGGCTACCGCGCCCCTCGTGACACACCACAGCGGCGCAGCAACACCGACATCACCCAACGCCTGAACGAGAGCCAACACCCCGCCCGGCCCGGCAGCCGGAACCACCAGGCCCGCCACCGACACACCATCGGCCACCACCGACCGCAACACACCCGCCAGGACAGCACGATCAGCCGAACCGGCCTCGAAGAACCGCACCTCCGCACCACCCCCGGCCAACACCCCGGCCAACTCCCCGGCCCCGGCCGCCACCAACCACACACCCGACAACCCAACCGCCGACTCCACCACCGGCCGCCACTCCACCCGATAGCGCCAACCGTCCACCACCGACGCCTCACGACTACGCCGCCGCCACGCCGCCAGCATCGGGAGCGCGTCGCCGAGGCGGTCGCCGTCCTCCACGCCGAGGGTCGCGGCGAGCGCGGCGAGGTCCTCGCTCTCCACGGCCTCCCAGAACCGGGTGTCCACCGGGTCGGCCGGCACCCCGGCCGGGGCGGGGCCGCCCGACTCCAGCCAGTACCGGCCGGGGCGGAAGCCATAGGTCGGCAGCTCCACCCGCCGTGCGCCGCTTCCGGCGTAGAACGCGGCCCAGTCGACGGTGACGCCGCGCAGGTGAGCACGGGCCACACCGCTGGTCAGGCTCTCGGACTCGGGGCGGCCTGCGCGGAGCAGCGGGACGAACGCGGCCTCGGCCGCGGACTCCTGGCCCATGGCCGAGAGCACCCCGTCCGGCCCCAGCTCCACGAACGTCCGGACGCCCTGCGCCTCCAGCACCTGCACCGCGTCGCCGAACCGGACGGCCTCCCGGACGTGCCGCACCCAGTACTCGGGATCCGTCAGCTCGGCCGAGACGAGCGCACCCGTCAACGTGGACACGACCGGGATCCGCGGCACCTCGAACACCACCTGCCCGGCCACCGCACGGAACTCGTCCACCATCCCGTCCATCAACGGCGAATGGAACGCGTGGCTCACGGTCAGCCGCTTGGTCCTCCGACCCTGGGCCTCCCAGTCGGCGGCCAGCTCGAGCACCGCCCGCTCGTCACCGGAAACCACCACGGAGGAAGGCCCGTTGACGGCGGCAATGCCCAGCTCGTCGCCGCGTCCGAGCAGCAGCGGCAGGACCTCGCCCTCGGCGGCCTCGATGGCCACCATCGCTCCGCCGCGCGGCAGCGCCTGCATCAGCCGGCCCCGCGCCGCCACCAGCCTGCACGCATCCGCCAGCGAGAACACCCCGGCAACGTGCGCGGCGGCGATCTCACCGATCGAATGCCCCGCCAGGAAGTCCGGCCGCACACCCCAGGACTCCACCAGCCGGAACAGCGCCACCTCCAACGCGAACAGCGCCGGCTGCGCATAACCCGTCTCATGGATCAGCGCCTCATCGGCGATCGCCTCACGCAGCGGACGGTCCAGATGACCGTCCAGCTCGGCACAGACCTCGTCGAAAGCCGCAGCGAACACAGCGTGGGCCGCGTACAACTCCTCGCCCATCCCGGCCCGCTGGCTGCCCTGGCCGGTGAACAGGAAGGCGGACGGCCCGTCCGCGACGGTGTCCTGGAGCGTCTGCCCGCGCTCGCCATCGGCGAGGGCGCGGAGGGCGCGCCGGAGCTCATCGGTGTCCGTGGCCACCAGGGCGGCGCGGTACGGCAGCGCGGCCCTGGTGGTGGCCAGCGAGTAGCCGATGTCGAGCGGATCGGCCTCGGTCACGGTGTCCACGTGGGCCAGCAGCCGGGCGGCCTGCACCGGGAGTGCGTCGGCGCTGCGCGCGGAGAGGAGCCACGGCACGGCCGTACGGCTGGCACGGTCCGCGGCGGCAGACACCGGCGCGGCGGCCGGGGCCGAGGCGTCCGGGTCCTCGGCGGGCTCGGGGGCCTGTTCCAGGATGGTGTGGGCGTTGGTACCGCTGACGCCGAAGGAGGAGACGGCGGCCCGGCGCGGCTGTCCGGTCTCGGGCCAGGGGCGGGGCTCGGTCAGGAGCTCGACCGCACCCGTGGTCCAGTCGACGTGCGGGGTCGGCTCGTCCACGTGGAGGGTCTGCGGGAGCAGGCCGTGGCGCATCGCCATGACCATCTTGATCACACCGGCGACGCCGGCGGCGGACTGGGTGTGCCCGATGTTCGACTTCAACGAGCCCAGCCAGAGCGGCTGTTCCGCCGGGCGGTCCTGGCCGTAGGTGGCGAGCAGCGCCTGCGCCTCGATCGGGTCGCCGAGCGTCGTACCGGTGCCGTGCGCCTCCACCGCGTCCACGTCGGCGGCGGCGAGGCGGGCATCGGCCAGCGCCTGCCGGATCACCCGCTGCTGGGCCGGGCCGTTCGGGGCGGTCAGCCCGTTGGACGCGCCGTCCTGGTTGACGGCGGAGCCGCGCACCACGGCGAGCACCGGGTGGCCGTTGCGGCGGGCGTCGGAGAGCCGCTCGACCAGCAGTACGGCGACGCCCTCGGACCAGCCGGTGCCGTCCGCGGCGCCCGCGAAGGACTTGCAGCGGCCGTCGGCGGCCAGGCCGCGCTGGCGGCTGAACTCGACGAACACATCCGGCGTCGCCATCACCGTCACACCGCCGACCAGGGCCTGCGAGCAGTCGCCGTCGCGCAGCGCCTGGCAGGCCCAGTGGAGCGCCACCAGCGAGGACGAGCAGGCGGTGTCCAGGGTGGCCGCCGGGCCCTCCAGGCCCAGCGTGTAAGCGATCCGGCCGGAGAGCACGCTGGTCGCGTTGCCGGTGAGCAGCCGACCCTCGACGCCCTCGGGCACCTCGCGGAGCTCGGAGCCGTACCCCTGGTAGCTGCCGCCGACGTACACGCCGGTCCGGCTGCCGCGCAGCGACGCCGGGTCGATGCCGGCCCGTTCGAAGACCTCCCAGGAGGCCTCCAGCAGCAGCCGCTGCTGCGGGTCCATGGCGAGCGCCTCGCGCGGCGAGATCCCGAAGAACTCGGCGTCGAACTCGGCGGCGCCGTGCAGGAATCCGCCGCCGCTCGCGTAGAACGTGCCCTGGTGGTCCGGGTCCGGGTGGTAGAGGTTCTCGAGGTCCCAGCCGCGGTCGGCGGGGAACGGTGAGATCGCGTCGGCGCCGGTGGACACCAGCTGCCACAGGTCCTCCGGCGAGCGGACGCCGCCGGGCAGGCGGCAGCTCATCGCGACGATCGCGATCGGCTCCTGCTCCGCCTCCTCGGCCTCGCGCAGCCGGCGGTTGGCCCGGCGCAGCTCGGCGGTCATCCACTTGAGGTGGTCGAGGAGCTTCTTTTCGTCTGCCATCAGCGGGCCGCCTTCGGAGGTGCCGGGTGGATCGCGCTCGTCGCGCAGGGGAACGGGGAGGTCGAGCGGAGGGTGCTGCTCGGACCGGGGGTGGTGCCGGGAGTGGTGCCGGGGGTGGTCGCCGTCCCGCGCAGGGGGGACGCCGGCGGGGTGCCGGGGCTGTGTCTTATTCACATATCCGATCCCACGATACGTGCGTTCATCTAGTATTCCGTATTATGATTGAAGAGGTGTTGTGGG
>NZ_JBHWBW010000425.1:0-6965 GCF_042735675.1 Kitasatospora sp. NPDC059571 | reverse complement strand
ACCCAGCCGAGCCCCATCGCTGCTCTCGACGAGCAGGGAACGGTCGTTGGCTGGAGTCGCGCGGCCCCGCGCCGCCCCCGGCGCCCCGCCGCCCGGACCCCGCGGCCGGCGCGGGCGCGGGCGCGGGGGGGGGTCGCGCCGGGGGGGGGTGCCCCCCCCCCGTGCTCGTGCCCGGGGGCCGGTCAGGCCCGGCGGTCGAGACCGAGGCGCTCGAAGAAGCGCAGGTGGTCGAGGTTGTCGACGGAGCCGGGGTTGACGGCCTGCTCCAGCGGGGTGCCGGAGAGCAGTCGCTTGACCGGGACCTCGATCCGCTTGCCGGTGAGGGTGTGCGGGAGGCCGGTGACCGCGATGACCTCGTCCGGCACGTGGCGCGGGGACAGCTCGGAGCGCAGCGAGGTGCGGATCCGGGTGCGCAGCGCGTCGTCGAGTTCGGCGCCGGGGGTCAGCACGACGAACAGCGGCATCCAGTACCCGCCGTCGGCCTCCTCGACGCCGATGACCAGGGATTCGGCGATCTCCGGCAGGCGCTCGACCACCTCGTAGATGTCCGAGGAGCCCATCCGGACGCCCTGCCGGTTGAGGGTGGAGTCGGAGCGGCCGTGGATGACGACGGTGCCGCGGGCGGTGACGGTGATCCAGTCGCCGTGCCGCCAGGTGCCCGGGAACATCTCGAAGTAGCTGTCGCGGTACCGGGTGCCGTCGGGGTCGTTCCAGAAGCCGATCGGCATCGAGGGCAGCGGCTTGGTGACGACGAGCTCGCCGACCTGGTCGGTGAGCGGACGGCCGTGCACGTCCCAGGACTCGACGGCGGCGCCGAGGCAGGGGGCCTGGATCTCGCCGAGGTGGACCGGGAGGGTGGGGACGCCGCCGACGAAGCAGCTGCAGACGTCGGTGCCGCCGCTGACGGAGGCGAGCCAGACGTCGTGCTTGACCTCGTCGTAGATCCACTGGAAGCCGTCGGGCGGGAGCGGCGAGCCGGTGGTGCCGATGCAGCGCACGGCGGAGAGGTCGAGGTCGCGGCCCGGGTGGAGGTCGGCCTTGCGGCTGGCGATGACGTAGGCGGCGGAGGTGCCGAGGACGGTGGCGCGGGTGCGGGCGGCGACCGACCAGAGGGCGCCGGTGTCGGGGTGGCCGGGGCTGCCGTCGTAGGTGACGATCGTGGACCCGACGAGGAGGCCGGCGACGAGGAAGTTCCACATCATCCAGCCGGTGGAGGTGTACCAGAGGAAGCGGTCGTCGGGGCCGAGGTCGAGGTGGAGCGAGGCCTGCTTGAGGTGCTCGACGAGGATGCCGCCCTGGCTCTGCACGATCGCCTTGGGCAGGCCGGTGGTGCCGGAGGAGTAGAGCACCCAGAGCGGGTGGTCGAAGGGGACCTGCTCGAAGACCGGCTCGGTGTCGCCGTCGACCAGCTCCGCCCAGTCGAGGGCGCCCTCGGGGGCGGGGCCGCCGAGCAGCGGGACGTGGACGAGGGTGTGCACCGTGGGGAGTTCGCGGCGGAGCTCGGCGACCACGTCGGTGCGGTCGTGGTCCTTGCCGCCGTAGTGGTAGCCGTCGACGGCGAAGAGGACGGTGGGCTCGATCTGCTGGAGGCGGTCGAGGACGCTGCGGGCGCCGAAGTCGGGGGCGCAGGACGTCCAGACGGCGCCGACGGCGGCGGTCGCGAGGAGGGCGACGACGGCCTGGGGGATGTTGGGGAGGTAGGCGCCGACGCGGTCGCCCGGGCGGACGCCGCGCTCGCGGAGGGCGGCGGCGAGGGAGCCGACCTGGCGGCGGAGCTCCGCCCAGGTGAGGGCGGCGGGCTGCTCGGTGGTCTCGTCGAGGTGGAGGATCGCGGGCCGGTCGGCGTTGCGCGGGTCCTCGGCGGCGCGCAGGGCGTGCTCGGCGTAGTTGAGGCGGGCGCCGGGGAACCAGCGGGCGCCCGGCATCGCCGGGTCGGCGAGGACGGCCTCGGGTGCGGTGGAGAACCGGATGTCGAACCACTCGGTGACGGCCGTCCAGAAGACCTCCGGGTCGGCCGTGGACCAGGCGTGCAGCGCGGCGTACCGGGCGGCGGCCTCGGTGTCGTCGGCGGCGGGGGCGAGCGGTGCGGCCGGTGCACCGTGGTGCTCGGCGGCCCAGGCCTGGAAGGCGACGATCCGGGTGGCGGCGGCCCTGGCCGGGTCGGGGCGCCAGAGCGGTCGGCCGTCGGGTGGGGTGCTCACGGTGGTGGTCTCCCGGTGGTGGTGCGCCCCTGCCCGGGGGCCGGGGGCGGTGGGCGGTGCTGCTTGTGGCGGCGGCCCGTGTGGTGGCTGACGAGCAGACCTTGCCATGTGATCGCCGGGCGCGCCAGAGCCCTCGGGGCGGCTCGCGGGGGCGGTGGGCGCTACCGGGCCAGGTGGGCGTAGTCGCCGTTGAACCAGGCGTGCGCGACCCGGGTGTGGAAGGGAAAGGCCAGCTGGGAGGCGGTGGGCATGAACTGCCAGCCCTCGGTCTCGTCGGTGGGGGCGGACGGCGGGAGCTCGTCGAGCCGCTGCGGGGGCAGCATGCCGAAGAGGCAGAGGAAGCCGCCGGCGGTGTCGGAGTCGGTGGCGACCAGGGTGACCCGCTCGTGGTCGGCGAGGATGCCGGTCTCCTCGCGGAGTTCGCGGACGCAGGCCTGCTGCCAGCTCTCGCCGTAGTCGATGTAGCCGCCGGGGAGGGCGAGCTTGCCGTAGCCCGGCTCGATGGTGCGGCGGATGACGATCAGGCCGCTGGCCCCGTCGGCGGTGACGGGGAGGAGGGTGACGACCACGGGGAGCGGGTTGCGGTAGCTGATCTCGTGGCAGCCGGGGCAGGTGCGGGGCCAGCCGGTGGTGCCCTCGGAGTAGCGCGTGCCGCACCAGTGGCAGTGCGAGCCGGGGCCGAAGGTCGTCCGGTCTGCCTGGTCTGTGGTGGTCATGGGGTGGATGGTAACGCGGCGGGCGGGGGCGCGGTGGAGGCGTTTCTGACGGGGCATCGGGCCGTGGGACTCGACCAGGAGCGGGAGGCCGAGGCGCTCGGTGATGGCGTCCGCCCAGGAGCCCGGGTCGGGGCCGGGGTCGGTGAGGCGGTCGGGGCGGGCGCGGTGGAGGGCCTCGGTGAGGCGGGCCTGGGCGGCGAGGTCGCCGGGGTGGCCGGTGAGGGTGGCCAGGGGTGCGCCGTCGAGGCGGTAGCCGTCGGCGATGCGCAGGCCGCGGTGGCGGGCGGGGACGTCGAGGTGGGTGAGGGCGAGGGCGTGGGCGCCGCCGGCCGCGGTGAGGGCGTAGCGGTGGGCGGTGGTGTCGAAGTGGCCGGTGCGGAAGGCGCCCTGCCAGGGGCCGGTGCCGTTGTGGGGTTCGGGGACCGTCCCGGGGTCCTCGGTGGGCATCGGTCCGGGGCCGTGGCGGGTGGTGTAGGTGCGCAGCACGCCGAGGCGCAGGGCGCCGGCCGGGTCGCCCTCCTCGGTGAGGAGCGTCTCGGCGTTGGCGAAGGTGGTGGTGGACCAGGTGGTGTGGGGGTGGAAGCCGTGGTGTTCGTCGAGCAGGACTCCCTGGGCGCCCTCGAAGAGCACCGGGCCGCTGCGGAGGAGTCGGCCGAGGTGGCCGGGTGCGGTGAGGCGGACGCGGGTCGCGAAGGCGGTGAAGGCGTCGGCGCAGTCGGTGGGTGGTGGTGCGGGGAGGTCGGCGGGGGTGAGGCCGAGGCGGTCGGCGAGGCGGTCGCGGAGCAGGGTGAGGAGGCGGAGCAGCCGGGCGGGGCTGGTGCAGTCGCCGGCGGTGGGGGCGTCGTCGGGGTGGTCGAGGGCGTAGCGGGCGGTTTCGCCGATGCCGAGGCCGCAGGAGCCGTGGCGGTGCGGGCCGCGGCGCCGTTCGCTCAGGCGGTTGGCGGCGGCGTGGTACGGGGTGGTGAGGAGGGCGCGGCGGTCGACGGTGAGCAGGGCGAGGGGGTCGGGGACGCCGAGGGCGGCGAGGTGGCGGGCCTCGGCGGCGAGGGCGAGCGGGTCGACCAGGGTGAACCGGGAGAGGTGGGTGGGGACGCCGGTGAGGGTGCCGGAGCCGAACTGGGCGAAGGTGTGGTGGCGGCCGTCGTCGTCGACGACGTTGTGGGCGGCCTGGGCGCCGCCGTTGTACCGGACGACGGCGGTGTAGGGCCGGCCGGCGGGGGCGCTGCGGCAGAGGTGGTCGACGACGGTGCCCTTGCCCGCGTCGCCGAAGCCGAGGTCGCAGACGATGAGGTGGCCGTCGGGGCTGGGTGGGGTCATGGCGGCCCGTTCGGTGCGGGGCCGCCCCCCGCCCCCGGCGGCCGGCGGGGGGGGGGCGGGTCCCGCCCCGGCCAACCTGCCGGGCGCCGCCCCCCCCCCGCGACTTGCGAGCGTTCATCTTCATCCTGCCTGTGGAAGGTGTCTGCAACTTGAGTTGGGTGCCCGGGGCTGGGGTGCCCCGCCCGCCGCCCCGGTGGCCGGGCGGCGGGCGGGCGGTCGTCAGAGGCGGGTGGTGCCGGTGGCGGAGCGGTCGGCGGGGTCGAGCAGGGCCGGGCCGGGGACGGCGACGGCCTTGCTCCCGCGGGCGAGGCCGTCGAGGGCCTTGCCGACGGTGGCGACGGATCCGGAGCCGAGGTCGGCCAGGTCGTCGAGGCCCTCCTGGAGGTCGATGGCCTCCTCGCCGAGGCCGATGGTGAGGGCGATGGTCTCGCAGACGGCGTCGAGGTCGTCGAGCTCGATGACGTTCTGGCCGAGGAGCTTGCGCCAGGTGGCGAGGACCTCGGCGTTGCCGGCGTAGGCGGTGCCCGCGGGGAGGATGAAGTAGACGTGGTAGAGGCGCTGGAGCTCGGCGACGACGGCGCGGACGGGGATGTCCTCGGGGATCGTGCTGCCGAGGACGGCGGCGACCTCGCGGGCCTTGACCTTGCCGTACGGGAGTTCGTCGCCGATGAGGAAGAGGTAGCCCTTGCGGCCGCGCTTCTCGACGCAGTCGAGGGCGGTGTGGCGGGCCATGGCGTACATGGCGAGCTCGTAGGACTCGGTCATCTGACCGCCCCCGCCGCCCTCCAGCAGGATGTTGCCGAGGTCGTCGTCCATCCGGTTGTCGGACTCGAACTGCCCGAGCTGGAGCGGGACGCGGTCGCAGGTGGCGTCGCCGACCGCGCCGAAGAGGATCTGCGGGTGGGCGGTGTAGCCCTTGCGCAGCAGGAGGCCGAAGAGCTCGGGGAGCTTGGTCTGCAGGACGCGCGGGACGGTCTGCATGGAGCCGGTGACGTCGAAGAGGACGGCGACGGCGAGGGAGTCGGGGTGCTCGTCGGAGTCGCGGCTCTCGCGGACGGTGAGGCCGGACGGGTCGAGGGAGGGGTGGGCCGTCCAGGTGGAGCGGGCGCCGCGGGTGGTGGCGTCGCTGTAGGCGAAGGCGCTGGCGCCGGTGCCGGCGCGGTAGTGGGCGGCCGCGTCGTAGACGTCGGTGGACCAGGTGCCGCTTCCCATGGGGACTCCTCAGGTGGTGGCGGGAAGGTGGAAGGGCCGGAAGGTGCGCGGGCCGTAGAGCCGGTGGAGGAGCTCGTCGAGCTCGGCGAGCAGCCGCCAGGCGTCGTGCGGTCGGCGGGCCTCGGCGGGGAGGGTGCAGCCGGCGATGAAGGCGCGCATCGGCCGGGGGGCCCGGGGGCCCATGAGCTGCTCGATGCAGCGGGTGGCGAGGTGGATGTCGGTGGCCTCGGTGACGGGGCGGCGGGCGGCGACCTCGGGCGGGTAGAGCGCGCGGTGGCGTTCGACCAGGGCGGTGGCCGGGGTGTGCGGGCCGGTGCCGGCGTAGCACCAGTCGACGAGGACGAGCCCGTGGTCGGCCGGGTGGATGAGGACGTGCTCGGGCAGGACGGCGCCGTGCCGCACGCCCGCCCGGTGGGCCCGGCCGAGGGCGACGAGCAGGCGGCGCCAGATCCAGGCGGCGTCGCGCGGGTCGAGGCCGTCGGGGTGGGCGGACTGGACGTCGGTGAGCGGGCGCAGGCCCGGGGTGCGGGCGAGGACGTTGATCTGTCGCGGCGCGGCGGCCGGGTCTGCGGTGTCGTGGTGGCGGAAGGTCTCGACGAGAGTCGGGGTGTAGGCCCGGAAGCGCGGGTCGCCGTGCCGGGCGAGCCGGGTGAGGGCGGTGGCCTCGGCGTCGATCAGGTCGTTGTCGGAGGGGCTGCGCGGGATCTTGAGCAGGACCTCGCGCCCTTCGGCGGTGGTGGCGGAGCGCAGGACGGCGATGTCGCCGACGGCGGTGACGGGGCCGAGCCGGTAGGTGTGGCCGTCCGTCCGCAGGGTGTCGTCGGTGGCCGCCGCGGTGCCGGCGTGGTCGGCCCAGAGCCGGCCGAGGCGGACGAAGGCGGCGGCGGCCTCGGTGCGGCGGGCGGGTGGTGCGGTGTCGGGGTGGAGGAGGCGGGCGAGACGGCGGTACCGGCGGGCGGCGTCGGCCCGGTCTGCGGGGAGGAGGTCGGCGGGGCCGCGGGCCCGGGTGACCGCGGCGAGCGCCTCGTCGAAGGTGCGCGGCGTCGCGGCCGGTCCGGTGGCGTGCGGGGTCGGCGGGATCATCGCACCTCGTCCTCGCGGCCGGGCCGGAGCAGCGGCGGGTGGAGGGCGCGGGCGTCGCCTGCCTGGTACGTCCGGGCCCGGGGGCCGCCGCGGCTGCCGCCGCGCTCGGTGGTGGTGCCGGTGGACTCGATGAAGCCGGGGACGGAGAGCACCTTGCGGTGGAAGTTGCCCGCGTGCAGGCGCTCGCCCCAGACGGCCTCGTAGACGGCGCGCAGCTCGGGGATGGTGAAGTCGTGCTGGAGGAATGCGGTGGCGAGCGGGCTGTACTCGATCTTGGCGCGGGCGCGGTCGAGACCGTCGGCGAGGATCCGGGCGTGGTCGAAGGCGAGCGGGATGGCGGGGCCGTAGGCCGCCAGACCCCCCCACGGGGGGGTGGGGGGGGCACCGGGCGGGGGGGGGTGGGGGGGGGGTGGGGGGGAACCACAGGAGAGAGGGG
>NZ_JBHWBW010000424.1:3590-6998 GCF_042735675.1 Kitasatospora sp. NPDC059571 | reverse complement strand
CGGGCGGGCGGGCCGCGCCCTTCCGGCCCGCGCGGGCCCGGGCGCCGGCTACCGCCGCGGGTCCGCCAGCGCCTCGGACGAGGCGACCCACTGGTGGGGCACCTGCGGGAGGGACGGCAGTGCGCGCGCCCCGTCCTGCTGGAGCGAGACCGTGTACGTGGGCGCGGGGATCGAGATGCCCTCCTCCCGGTACCGCCGGTGCAGGCGCTTGATGAACTCGTGCTTGATCCGGTACTGGTCGCTGAACTCGCCGACGCCCAGCTTCACCGTGAAGTTGATCCTGGAGTCCGCGAAGGTGTGGAAACGGACGACGGCCTTGTGGTCGGGCACGCCACCGCTGACGTCGGCCATCACGCTGTCGACGACGTCGAGGGTGACCCGCTCCACGTGGTCCAGGTCGCTGTCGTAGCCGACCCCGACCTGGACCAGGATCGACAGCTTCTGCTCGGGCCGGGAGAAGTTCGTCATGTTCGTCCGCGCCAGGCGGCCGTTGGGGATGATCACCAGGTTGTTCGACAGGTTGCGCACCACGCTGTTGCGCCAGTTGATGTCGACGACGTACCCCTCCTCCCCGCTGGTGAGCCGGATGTAGTCACCCGGCTGGACGGTCTTCGAGGCGAGGATGTGCACACCCGCGAAGAGGTTGGCGAGGGTGTCCTGCAACGCCAGCGCGACCGCGAGACCGCCCACCCCGAGGGCGGTGACCAGAGGGGCGATCGACACCCCGACGGTCTCCAGGGCCACCAGGACGCCCATCGACAGCACCACGATCCGGGTGATGTTGACGAAGATGGTCGCGGACGCCGCAACGCCCGTCCGGGACGCGGCCACCGACTGCACCAGCCCGGCCACCACGCGGGCCGCACTGAACGTCGCGATGACGATGAGCACGGCCGTCAGCGACTGGTCGACCAGCCCGCGGATCCGCGCGATGAGCGGCAGGGCCGAAGCGGCCACAGCCGCCCCGGCGGCCACGGCCGCCCAGGGGACGATGGTGCGCAGCGCGTCGACGATGATGTCGTCCCCGCCCCACTTGGTCCTGCTCGCGTGCTTGCCCAGCCACTTCATCAGGGCCCGCAGCACCAGACCGGCCGCACAACCGGAGGCCAGCGCGATACCGGCCACCACCCAGTCGTGCAGGACCAGGTCCCGGGTCACCGGCCCGCCCCCGCAGCGCGGAGGGCGAGGGAGCGGGCCGCGGCCGGCCGCCGTATGTGCTGTGTCGTCACCTTGTCGCCTGTCAGGTCGTGTGCCACGCAGTTGCGTCGGAGCGGGTGCACACACACTCCGAACGGACTGCCATCCTGCCCCATGGCCCGGTCGCCGCCACAGCCGGACCCGGCGTTCCGGCCGTCGCCCGGCTGCTCCCGATCCTTGCGGTGTGCCCCGTGACGGCCCGGTGGACCTCTCAGGGCCCTTCGGCCGAACCTCCTCCGGTCGGCGTCCGCGTGGCCGGTGCCTCGACCCGGTCGGGGATGCCGGGCACGAGCCGGGCCCAGGCACGGATCGGCACGGCGGGAGTGCCCCGCCCCCGCTGCACGAAGTGCCGCCGGTCCCGGAGGACGCACCGGCGGCGCCGCACGTACACGACCGTCCCGACGCGCGTCAGCCTGCACCCGCTGAGCGCCACGCCCGGCACCCCGCCGATTCGCCCGCGGGAGCAGCTCGCCGATCACCCGCCGCCCTGACCGGGGCCGTCCGCCCGGTCCGGGGAGCCGGTCGGCTCAGGCGTCGGGGCTCGCGGCGGTGGGCACCCGGCCGGGGGTGTCCACGACTGCGCGGGCGAGGACGGCGACGGAGGCCACCTCGTCGCCGGCCCTGCCCCAGGGGCCGTCCTTGAGCAGGACGGTGCGTTCGCCGAGCAGGTGCAGGGTCTGCCGGTCGGTCAGGAAGGACTCCACATCCCTTCGGTGTCCGCGGCGGCGGAGCGGTTCCAAGGATTCCCCGCGCCCCGTACGCGTGCCGCGGACCCCGGCCGCCCGTAGGCTGCGGTGCATGATCGACTCGACGACCCGGATCCGGATCGCCCGCCCCTCGCGGGACCTCGCCGCCGCGGAGCGCTTCTACGTACAGGGCCTGGGGCTGGAGGTGCTGTGGCGCACCACCGAGCGGGTGTCCGGTGAGCACGACCTCCTGATGGTGGGGCTGCCCGGCGGCGGCTGGCACTTCGAGCTGACCCGCGATCCGGAGCGGCCGCTCGACCCGACGCCCACCGCGGACGACCTCTTCGTCGTCTATCTCGGCGCTCCGGTCGACGAGGCCCTGGTGGACCGGCTGGTGGCGGCCGGGGGTACGCGGGTGCCTGCCCACAACCCCTACTGGGACGAGTTCGGGGTGACCGTCGCGGACCCGGACGGCTACCGGCTGGTGCTCTGCTCGCGCACCTGGAACGCCTGACCGCCGCAGTCGACCGCTGACCTGCGGCCGGCCCGGCTCCGGCCCGGCCTCGGACAGGAGACCGTCCGCGAACCGGCGGCCGGCATGCCTACCATGGCCGGTGGCAGGCGGTTCGCCCGCCGACCGGCCGCGCCGCGCACGGCCCGTACCCGAGATCGGAGCAGCACCGCCATGCCCACGGCAGAGCCGTCCCACCCGCTGGACAACCCGGTGCGGTCCGCACTGACCGGCCCGCACGCCCGCTTCGCCGAGCGGCGCGGCCGGCTGCTGCGCTACCCGGCCGAGGTGACCACCTTCCTCGGGCTCCCGGACGACCCGGCCGCCGAGGACTGGGACGACGTCGCGGCGCTCCTCGGCCCGGGCGGCGCCGCGCTGACCGCCGGCCTGGCCGCACCGCACCCGGCGGACTGGCCGGTGGTCTTCGCACTGGACGGCGTCCAACTGGTCGGCGAGGACGTCGCGGCCGCCCCCGACCCGGAGGCCGTCCGGCTCGGCCCGGCCGACGTGCCGGAGATGCTGGACCTGGTCCGGCGCACCAGGCCCGGGCCGTTCTTCAGCCGCACCATCGAGCTAGGCACCTACCTGGGCATCCGCCGCGACGGCGTGCTCGTCGCGATGGCGGGCGAACGGTTCCACCCGCCGGGCCACACCGAGATCAGCGCCGTCTGCACCGACGACGCCCACCGCGGGCAGGGCCTGGCGACCCGGCTGATCCACGCCGTCGCGGCGGGCATCCAGGAGCGCGGCGAGATCCCGTTCCTGCACGCCGCCGCCGACAACACCGGTGCGATCCGGCTCTACGAGTCCCTCGGGTTCCGGCTGCGCCGCAGCGTCGCCTTCCGTGGCTCCCTGGTCCCGGAGGACGCGCCGGCCGGGCCCCGCTGACCCGGCCCGGGCGCGGCGCCGCTCAGTCGGCGGCGGGGGGGCGGGCGGGGGGCCGGGTGGCGGTGGACTCCCCCCGGGGGGCGATCTTCTCCGGGATCGTGGCAGCCGGCCGGGCCCGGGGCGAGG
>NZ_JBHWBW010000424.1:0-3580 GCF_042735675.1 Kitasatospora sp. NPDC059571 | reverse complement strand
CGGCGGGGGGCCGCGGCGGCGCGGGCGGGGCGGGGGGCCGGGTGTTGGGGGGGGGGGGGGCGGGGGTGTGCCTCCCCCCCACCCCAACCCGGCGGGCGCGGTCAGGCCCACCAGGGCGAACAGGCAGCCGGCCGCCGTCCAGCCCGCCGCCCCGCCGCTCAGGCAGAGCCCGCCGAGCAGGGCCGGCGCGACCGCGGACGCCAGCCCGCTGCCGATCCGGAGGACACCCGCGTACTGGCCCTGGGCGTGGGCCGGTGCCAGCCGGAAGCGCAGCTCGAACGAGCCTGCGGCCTGCCAGAGTTCACCGACCGTGTGGAGGACGATCCCGACCGGGATCAGGAGGACGGCGGCCAGGGTGCCCAGCCCGGCGGTGCTGCCGATCACCGCCATCGACGCGAGGAACGCCCAGCCCGCGCGTCGCCAGGACCGCGCGGCCGCGGCCGGCGAGGTGACCCGGCGGCCGACCCGGACCTGGAGCAGCACCACCAGCACCGTGTTCACCAGGACGCCCGCGCCGACGAACCAGCGCGGCGCCTCGGTGTGCCCCACGATCCACAGCGGCAGCACGAACACCTGCACCGTGCCCTGCATCGACAGCACCCCGTCGAGCACGGTGACCGCCAGGAACGGCAGGTCGCGCAGCGCCGTCCACCGGCCGCCGCTGCCGGGCGGCGGCGGAACGGGCGGCAGCGAGGGCAGCCGGCCGACCAGTGCGGCGGTCGCCAGGAAGCTCGCCGCATTGCCCAGCACCAGGCACAGGTAGCCGCCGCGGGAGTCGAGTTGGACGACCAGGGCGACCGGCGCCGCGGCGAGCGCGGCGGCCAGGTTGACCACCGCCCGCAGGTACGCCCGGTACTCGGCCGGGCGCTTGCCCGCGAGTCCGCGCAGCAGCGGCCCGCGCGCCGCCTGGCTCGCCGAACTCGCCAGCTGGGTCAGCGAGATCACTATCACGAACAGCCAGAACGAGCGGACGAGCAGCAGCGCCGCCATCGCCGCCGCCTGGACGCCCAGGGTCGCGCGGTAGACCTCGCGCGGGCCCCGGCGGTCCGCGAGGTGCCCGACCGGGATCCCGGACAGCAGCCCCACCAGTGCGCCGGCACCCGTTCCCAGCCCCACCTGGGCCACCGACAGGCCCACCACGCGGGTGAAGTACAGCCCGGAACCGAGCGTGAAGACCACGCCGCCCAGCATGTTGACGAAGCTCGCCGCCGCGAGCGTGCGCCGCGGGCCCCGCTCCGGCAGGATCCCGCGGGCCACCGGCCCGCTCCCGGCGGTCTGCGACCCCGTACGCCCCTGCGTGACCGTCACCGTTCGGCCGCCCCTTCTCCGCTGTCGCCGGGCATGCGGGAGCGCGGCAGGCAACTGCCCCTCCCCCGATGCGAAGTCAGGAGTATCCGCCCGCCCGCGGCGCCGCGAGAAGCCGTACGAGGTGCGGGAAGACTCACACCCGGACGGGGAACCCGGCGCCGCGCCAACGCCGTTGGACCTGGTGCGGACGTGCTCGCGAGAGCCGTCCCGCCCGCGCTCGCAACGGCCCCCGGCCGCCTTTGAGGACAGCTCCTGGGCCCGCCGGGCGTACGGCCCGGCCGGACGTCAGTCCTGGATCCGGCGCCAGGGCCGGTCCGCCTCCAGGGCGAACGCGAGCTCGAGCAGCAGTCGTTCCCGCCCGTGCGCGGCGGAGAGGTGCACGCCCACCGGAAGGCCCTCGGCGGTGCTGCCGGTCGGCAGGGCGAGCCCGGGCGCGCCGGTGACGTTGTTGATCGGGGTGAAGGCCACGTAGCGGTGGAGGCGCTGGATCAGCTCCTCGAACGGCACGTTGGGGCTGAGGTGGCCGATCGGCGGCGCGGTGTGCGCGAGCACCGGGGAGAGCACGACGTCGTGCTCGCGGAACACCCCGGCGTAGGTGTGCTCGGTCTGCCGCAGCCGGCGCAGCACTCCGGGGGTGCGCAGGAACTCGCGGTGGAAGGTGCTCCGCAGGCCGGAGGTGAGGCCGTCGAGCCGGCCGGCCCGGAAGCTGCGGTCGAGCAGCAGCTTGCCGGTGGCGGCGACGAGGAAGGCGATGTAGCCCCAGTAGAGGGTGAAGTCGCGCTGGAACTCGGCACCGAAGGGCAGGACGGCCGGCTCCACGCGGTGGCCCATGGCCTCCAGCCGCAGTGCGGTGTCCTCGACCGCGCGGCGGGTCTCCTCGTCCACCTCGGCGAGCGGCGAGCCGAGGACGAGGCCCACCCGCAGCGGGCGGTCGCCGGGGCCCTCGACCAGGCCGAGCGGGGGGAGTTCAGGGCTGCGGTGGACCTGCTCGGCGGCGGCGAAGAACGCGGCCGTGTCGCGGACGGACCGGGTGAGGACACCGTCGGTGACCAGGTCGATCGGCAGGCGCCGGCCCTGGTCGTTGAGCACCAGTCGGCCGCGGGTCGGCTTGAGGCCGACCAGGCCGCAGCAGGCGGCCGGGATCCGGATGGATCCGCCGCCGTCGTTGGCGTGGGCGATCGGCACCACGCCGGCGGCGACCAGTGCGGCGGCGCCGCCGGAGGAGGCGCCCGGCGAGTGCGAGGTCCGCCACGGGTTGCGGACGGGTTCGGCGGCGGCGTACTCGGTGGAGGCGTTCAGGCCGAACTCGGGCAGCCGGGTCTTGCCGAGCACCGCCAGGCCCGTCCCCAGCAGCTGGTCGGCGAAGCCGGCGGAGCGGCGGGCCGGGCGGGGCCGGAAGGCGGCGCTGCCGTGGCCGGTCGGCATGCCGGACAGGTCGACGTTGTCCTTGAGGTAGGTCGGGACGCCGTGCAGCGGCGCGTCACCGCCCCGCGGGGCGAGCCTTGGCGATTCGTAGCGGGCGAAGGCGACCGGGGACAGGGCGGCGTCGACCAGCCGGGCCCGCTCGGCGGCGGCCGCGGCGAGTTCGGCCGGGCTCACCTCACCGGCCCGGACCAGTCCTGCCAGCGCCACCGCATCGTGCTCGCCCAGTACGTCGTCCCCGAACGCGTGGACCCGTCCGTCCGCCATCGCTCCCCCGCCCCTACTCGCCGGTAATGCCATGTCGGTGCCGCATTCTAGGACCGCGCCGGACCGGCCGACACCCCTTGGCACGCGGCGCCCCCGGCCGTGTCGCCCGTGCGGCGGGCCACCCCGCGGCCGGTCGGACCCGTCGGCCGGGAGGCGGTGGCCGCGGACACCGGCGCCGGACGCCGCGGCCGGCGTGATCCGGGTCACCGGGCGGGCGCCGCAGCGCGGTCGGGGTCACGGCGGGTGTGCGGGCGGTGCACGGCGGGTGCCTGCCGACTGTCGCCCGGATCACTGCAGGGCCCGGAATGAAAACGGACAATCTCCCACAAATGGGTCGGTAAAACGCCCCCGGCCGGTGAGGGTGCTCACACGCGGGGGACCACAACGACGGCGAATAGTAGGCCCGCGGCAGCCCCGGGGACGATCGGCCGCGATCAAGGGCGGGGCAGGTCCGGCGCGGCACCGCCCCGGGAACATAACGGGTGGAACCGGGTCGGGGCGGACGGAACATCGGGGTATTCCGGGGGATGCGATTTCCCCCGGGGCTCCGAGCCGGGGGTGTGATCTGGGGGGGTGGGACCCG
>NZ_JBHWBW010000423.1:0-7022 GCF_042735675.1 Kitasatospora sp. NPDC059571 | reverse complement strand
GGGCTCCGGGGGCGGCGAACCCGGTCGGGCGGGCGGTTCAGACGCCCGCCGCGATCCGACCGTAGTCCAGCCAGCCGCCGTGGCCGTCGCCGCCGTTGTTGAGGAACGCCGTGGTCGGCCCCGCGGTCACCAGGTAGTCGGCACGGGCGTCGGCGTTGATGTCCGCCAGTTCCACGGTGGTCTGGTCGGTGGTGGTCCCGGCCGCCGTTCGGCCGCCGTCGAGCCAACCGCCGTGGCCGTCGCCGCCCTTGTTCAGGAACGTGGTGATGGAGCCGTCGGGGTTGATGACGTTGTAGTCGGCCCGGCCGTCGCCGTCGAGGTCCGCGAACCGGATGCGGGTCCGGTCGGCGGTGAGGCCGCCGGCGATCCTGCCGTCGTCGACCCAGCCGCCGTGGCCGTCGCCGCCCCGGTTGAGGAAGGCGCTCACCGCGCCGCCGTCGGCGATGGTGGTGTAGTCGGCCCTGCCGTCGCCGTCGAGGTCGGCGAACCGGACCTGGTCGGGGTTGCTCGTCATGCCGGTGGCGACCTGGCCGAGGTCGTTCCAGCCGCCGTGGCCGTCGCCGCCCTTGTTGAGGAAGACCCGGATCGAGCCGTCGGCGTTGACGATGAGGTAGTCGGCCCTGCCGTCGCCGTCGAAGTCCGCCCAACGGACCCGGCCCGCCCCGCCCGACTCCGTCCCGGCGTGGTGCACCGGGGCCGGGACGGCCAGGCCGTCGGTGAAGGCGCGGTCCAGCGCCTGGTCGAAGGTCTGAGCCAGCCGCTGGTAGCCCTGGTCGTCGGGGTGCAGCCCGTCGGCCATCTCCGCCGCGGTCAGTGCGGGTGCCGCGGTGTAGCGGACCTTCCGGCCCTGGCCCTGCTTCGCGACGACGGCCTGGCTCAGCTTGTCGTTGTAGTCGGCGACCAGGGCGGTCAGGTTCGGCGTGGTCGGGATCAGGCCCATCACGAGGACGGTCACACCCGGCCGGTCGGCGAGGATCCGGTCGATCAGCGCCGAGGCCCGGTCCGCGGCGTGGGCCTTGTCGGTGCTCCGGTCGAGGTCGTTGATGCCGATGTGGAGCAGGACGACGTCCGGCTGGGCGGCGGCGATCCACCCGTCCGCACCGGACCGGATGTCGTCGACCATGAACCCGCTGTGGCCCTCGTTGTCCGGGTCGGTCACCGCGCCGTTGCCGCGCGAGCCCACCAGGTCGACGGTGTACCGGCTCTGCTGGGCCACCAGGTCGGCGAGCGGCCCGCGGTACCCGGCGTCCGAGGTGCTGCGGTAGCCGGCGGTGATCGAGTCGCCGAGCGGCATCACCCGGAGCACCGGGGCGGGCGCCGGCGCGGCGGCGGAGGCCGCAGGGGCGGTGCCGGCCAGGGCGGCCAGTGCGGTCAGGGCGGCCAGGCCGAGTGTGGCGGTGCGCTTCACGGGGATTCCCTCCTCGGGTTTCCGGTCGGGGGTCAGACGCCGGCGGCGATCTGGCCGTAGTTGGTCCAGCCGGGGTTGTTCTGGTCGTCTCCGCCGTTGTTGAGGAAGGCGGTGGTAGCGCCGTTGGTGAGGAGGTAGTCGGCGCGGCCGTCGGCGTTGATGTCGGCGAGGTTGACGGTGTTCTGGTTGGTGGTGATGCCGCTGGTGATCTTGGAGCGGAGGGTCCAGCCGCCGCCGGTGTCGCCGCCGTGGTTGATGTAGGTGGTGATGGAGCCGTCGGGGTTGATGATGTTGTAGTCGGCGCGGCCGTCGCCGTCGATGTCGGCCCAGCGGATGCGGGTGAGGTCGGTGGTGACGCCGCCGGCGACCTTGCCGAGGTCGTTCCAGCTGCCGGTGCCGGTGTTGCGGAAGACGCCGACGGAGCCGTCGGTCTGGGTGATGACGTAGTCGGTGCGGCCGTCGCCGTCGAAGTCGGCGAAGGTGACCTGGGCGGGGTTGGCGGTGAGGCCGGTGGCGACCTGGCCGAGGTCCTGCCAGCCGCCGTGGCCGTCGCCGCCCTTGTTGAGGAAGACGCGGACGGAGCCGTCGGTGTTGATGAGGATGTAGTCGGCGCGGCCGTCGCCGTCGTAGTCGGCGAAGCGGACGCGGGTCTTGTCGTTGGTCATGCCGGTGCTGACCTGGCCGAGGTCGTTCCAGCCGCCGTGCCCGTCGCCGCCCTTGTTGAGGAAGACCCGGATGGTGCCGTCGTCGTTGACGACGACGTAGTCGGCCTTGCCGTCGCCGTCGAAGTCGGCCCAGCGGACCCGGCCCGCCCCGCCCGACTCCGTCCCGGCGCCGGAGCCCCGGCCGCCGATCGGCGAAACGTAGCCGCTGACGTGCTGGGAGCCGTACATCCCGCCGGCGCTGATGGTGCCCCTGGTGACCAGGCCGCCGCTCTGGTTGCCGCCGATGGTGCCGACCGACCCGTCGGCGTTCACCGAGACGACCAGCGAGACGTGGTCGGCGTAGCCGGCGCCGTTGTAGTTGAACACGGCGGCGTCGCCGACGTGCGGGGCGGAGTGCAGGCCGGAGCCGTACTGCCCGAAGCTGCCGGCCGCGGCGGTCAGCCCCGACACGTTGACGCCGTTCTGGGCCCACACCCAGCGGGCGAAGTCGGCGCACCAGCTCTCGCCGCAGCTGCTGTAGTAGCCGGAGCCGCCGGCGCTGTTGGTGCCGCAGGCGCCGTGGCCGAGGTTGGCCTCGGCCGTGGTGACGATGTTCGACCCGACGCTGGCGGAGGCTATCTGGGCACCGGTCAGCATGAGGACGGGGGTGACCGCGGCGGTGGCGAAGGCGGCGGTGAGCAGCGTGCGGACGGAGCGCTTGCGCATGGTGGGTTCTCCTGTTTCGGGCATGGCTGAGGCAGGTGGGGTGCAGCGAAGTCGGGAGCGGGTCGCGGGTCAGGCGATGGCGACGGGTACGGAGACCGTGCCGGCCTGCAGGTTCTCGGGCTGGGACACCGCGGTGAACTGGAGATCGGTGGCGCCGGGGCGCAGGCCCTCGGCGAGCCGGATCCGGTAGCGGATCGTCAGCGACGCACCCCGGGCGAGCGGTGCGCCGTCGGAGGCGGCGAGGAGGTAGTCCATGCCGGACGCCTGCGGGAGGGCGACGGCGTGCCAGGCGCCGGCCGCCTCGTCGTAGCGCTCCAGCGTGCCGCCGACGGAGCCCAGCGGTGCGAGGCCTCCGTCGTACTGCTTGACGCGCACCACCGCCGCGAGCCTGGTGTAGTCGGCGGAGCCGGTGTTGCGCACCGTCACCGTGAACTCGGTGGCGGCCGTTCCGGGGTGCAGCACGGCGCCCTGGGCCAGCCCGCCGACGGAGGCGGTGACCTGCGCCGCGCCAGCGACGGTGAGGCGGCCGGCCGGGAGGCGCTGGGCGGCGCCGGTGCCGGGCGTTGCGGCCGGACGGCCCGGTGCGGCGGATCCGGTCGGGGTGGGAGCGGCCGCAGCGGTGGTCCGGGCCCCGTCGGACGCCGTCGGTGCGGCCGAGGGGGGCGGTGCCGCCGGCCGGTCGGCCGGTGCGGTCGACGTGGCAGGTCCGGCCGGCTGCACCGGCTGTGCGGCCGGGTGCTCGGTGCTTCCGCAGCCCGTGACGGTGCTGAGGCCACCGAGTGCGACCAGGACGGCGGTCATGGCACGGACCGGTGCGGCGGTTCGGTGGGAGCGCATGGCGGATGTCCCCTGGAGGGTTGCTGGTGAGCGGGGCGGGAGGGGCCGGCCGGGTGGCCGGGCAGCGCGGGGCGCGGGACGGCTGCCCTGCAGGAGCAGCGGTCTGAGGGCGTCCCGGTGCGGGCCGGCTACTGCCAGATCATGTTGTCGCTGTGCACGGCGGCGGCCTCGACGCGAGGGGCGGAGGCGGCGTGGGTGACCGCGGGCAGGGCGGCGGCGACGGCGAGGGCGACGACCGCGGCGGCCTTGGCGAGACGGGTGCTGAGCATGACGGAGTCCTCTGCTGATCTGACGGAAGGTGGGGCGGCCCGGACCGTGCGTCCCGCGGTGACGCTTCGTCCGTGTGGCCCGCCGGTCGGTGTTCCCTGCCGGCGATCACTACCTTCGTCGCAGCTCAGAGCAGATGGAAGGGCTATCAGCTGGACGGAAGCGTCCCCGGACGGATCCGTCCACCGCGACCGGAACGGGCCAGCTCCGCCTCCAGGAACGGGGCGACCAGCGGCGCGGCGGCGCGGCTGACCGACCATCCGTGCAGGGCGGCGGCGGACAGCACCCGCCGGCAGAGCACCGCGGCCCGCGACTCGGCCTCGGCGAGCCGGTCGGCGATCAGGTACAGGCCGATCACCGGGTCCGGCTCCGCGGCGGCGTGGACGGCGACGTGCTCGAGCCGGTCCTCCTCGGCCGCCGCGGCGTGGACGAGGCCGGCGATGCCGTCGGGCAGGGGTGACCCGGCCGTCGGCGGCCGCAGCTGAACGTGGATCAGATACATGCACTCGACGCTGCCAGAACGGGCGAAGGGATCATAGAAGGCCAACCGGGACGGTTCGGGCCATGGCCGGAAGGGGCCACGGGGCGTCCCTTTCACCTGCCGTGATCCCCGTGCGATGATCGTGTGCGCATGGTTCACGGGGTCACTACCGGGGGGTAGGAAATGCTGGCGACGCTCGGGCTGGATCCAGCGTCAGAAGCCGTCTACCGGGCCATGCTGGCTCGGCCGCAGGACGGCGTTGCGGCGCTCTCCGCCGCTCTGGGGATCGCCGACGCCGAGGTGCGGGGGCCCTGGACACGCTCAGCGAGCTCGCGCTGGTCCGGCCGTCGTACGACCGGGACGGGGCGCTGCGGGCGGTCTCGCCGGACGTCGGCATGGAGATCCTCATGGCCCGCCAGCAGGCCGAGCTGGCGGCGCAGCAGCAGCGGATCGAGGCCTCCCGGGCGGCTGCGGCCCAGCTCATCGCCGAGTACTCGGACCTGCGTCCGGCCTCCTCCCACCCCGGGGTCGAGCAGCTGGTCGGCCTGGACGCGATCCGGGACCGGCTGGCGTCGCTCACCCGCGAGGTGCGGGGCGAGGTGATGACCTTCGCCCCGGACGGCGGGCACACGCCGGAGAGCATCGCGGCGGCCCGGCCGCTGGACGAGCAGTTGCTGGACCGCGGAGTCCGGCTCAGGACGGTCTACCTGGAGAGTGCGCGCAACAGCGCGCCGACGCTGGAGTACACCCGCTGGCTGGCCGGCCGGGGCGGCCAGGTACGGGTGGTGGCCGAGCTGCCGACCCGGATGATCCTGGTCGACCGGTCCACCGCGGTCATCCCGGTGAGCAGCGACGACACGGCGGCGGGGGCCGTCGTGCTGACCGGGCACGGGACGCTGGCGGCGCTGTGCGCCCTGTTCGAGAACATCTGGTCCGGCGCGCAGCCGCTGGGCGGCGAGGCGGAGCGGGACTCCTGCGGACTGTCCGGTACGGAGGCGGCGACCGTCCGCCTGCTCGCCGAGGGGTACACGGACGACGCCATCGCCAAGCGGCTCGGGGTGTCGGGGCGGACGGCCAGGCGGATCGCCACGGAGCTGATGGAGCGGCTCGGCGCCCGCAGCCGGTTCGAGGCAGGGGTGCGCGCGGTCCAGCGGGGGTGGCTCCCGGCGGGCTCCTGAACGATTCAGAGATCTCTCACGCAACGGTCACGCGGGCCTCACCTGGGCCTGTTTGTCCGATTACAAGTCCTATGTATAGTCGCTCGGGCTTCTGCCATGCTCCCGGCAAGATCACTGCCGCGCCGCGCCCCCGCGCGGTGCGGCACCACAGGACTTGTGAGCCCAGCCATGCCGATCGTCACCCTCCCCGACCGGTTGCGCCGCCCCAGCCAGAACCGACAGGCGTCGACCACACCTGTTCCACCGCCCGGCCGCACCCGCAGGCCGCGGCTGTACGTCATCGACGGGCTCCGCCTGATCGCAGCGCTCAGCGTCGTCCTCTTCCACTGGACGGGAGTCGACCGCCACCCCGAGGTCTGGGGCACCACCCCGCGCCACCTGATGCCCACCCTGCACCGCTTCGGCGCCTACGGGTGGATGGGCGTGCAGCTCTTCTTCCTGATCAGCGGATTCGTGATCTGCATGTCCTGCTGGGGCAAGACGCCCCGGCAGTACTTCGTCTCGCGGGTGGTCAGGCTGTACCCGGCCTACTGGGTCGGGATCCTGCTCACCGCACTCGTGGTGAACTTCGCCCCCACCGTCCGCCCGGACCGCAAGCCGCTGAGCATCAGCGAGATCCTCACCAACTTCACCATGCTCGAGCGGCCGCTGGGGGTGACCGAGGCAGACGGCGTCTACTGGACCCTCTGGATCGAGCTGCGCTTCTACCTGCTGTTCGCGGTGGTCGCCGTGCTCGGGCTCACCTACCGCAGGGTGCTGGCCTTCTGCGGCATCTGGATGATCCTCGCGGTGATCACGCCGTCCACCGGCAGCAAGCTCATGGACGTGCTGTTCATGCCGCAGGACGCCCCGTACTTCATCGCCGGCGTCGCGATGTACCTGGTCTACCGGTTCGGCGTGAGCCCGCTGCTGATCGGCGTCGTCGGCTTCTCCTGGCTGATCGCCCAGAACCGGCTCCACGTCACCGTCGGCGCCTACGAGTACGAGGTCGGCCACCCGCTGTCGTGGCCGGTCATGGCGGTGATCTCGGCCGCGGCCTTCCTGGTCATGCTCGGCGTCGCGCTCGGGTGGTTCGGCTGGGTCCGCTGGTCGTGGCTCGCCGTGGCGGGCGCCATGACCTACCCGGTGTACCTGCTGCACCAGGAGATCGGCTGGGCGCTCATCCGGTACGGCCGCGACCTGCACGTGCGCCCCGCCCCGCTGCTGGCGGCCTGCCTGGCCGTCGTCCTGACGCTCGCCTGGTGCGTGCACCGGCTGGCCGAGCGGCCGCTGTCGGCCGCCCTGCAGCGGCTCTTCGACGGACGCGGCCCGGTCCTGCCGGCCGGCGACCCGCCGGTGCTGGCCCGGGCCGCGGCCGGCCCCGGACACCTCCCGCTGCCCGCGCAGACCCCGGCCGGCCGGCCGATGGCGGCCCTTGCGGGCGATCGGTCGGGCGCGCGCCGCTGTGGGGCGCCGGGGGGCCGCCCCGCGCTCCCCGTGTA
>NZ_JBHWBW010000422.1:0-7052 GCF_042735675.1 Kitasatospora sp. NPDC059571 | reverse complement strand
TGCCCCCCGCGCGGTGTCACCCGGTCCGGCCGCCGGGGGGCGTCGCGCCGGCCCCGGCCTCGCCCCGCCCCGCGCCCAGGGGCGCGGGGGGGGGGGCCCCCGGTCATCCACAGGCGGGCCCGATGTCCACAGGCGGCCCGGTACGGAGAGTTATCCACAGGTGCGGCCGTGAGTCGACAAACCGGTATAGCCACTGCCGGATCGAGTCAGATCATCACACCGGACCATAGAGCAGACTAATCGGACCAGAGTCACCCCTCCGCCAGCAAATCACCCGTCCGAGCGGGCGAATTCCCTCACCCGAGAAGGCAGACCGAGGTTTGAAACCTCAATTCCTCGGTGGCTCGCCGCGCGTCGCCCGGCTTTCCCGTCATCCACAGGGAAGCGCCGAACCCTGTGGACAAACTCTCCCCGGGCGGCTTTCCACAGCAGTTATCCACAGGCCGGGGGGAGTTATCCCCAGGCGCGCGCCGCTCTCCACAGCCCCTGACCTGCACCCCCCGGGAGCCGGCCCGGGACAGGATCGCAGAATCCCGGACACGTCGCGACATAGCCGACAGACGTGTCCCAAGCCGGTAAAGCCGGTGAATCGGCGGTGAAATCCGACGGACCGTCAGGCGGAGCGGTCCGCGAAACCCCGGGAAACCCGTTCCGGTCCCGGGTCCGCTCACCGGTAGGCTGGCCCCGTGATTGACCTTCGCCTGCTCCGTGAGGACCCCGACCGAGTGCGCGCCTCGCAGCGCGTCCGTGGTGAGGACGTCGACCTCGTCGACGCCCTCCTCTCCGCCGACGAACGGCGCCGGTCCTCGGGCAGTCGCTTCGACGAGCTGCGCAACGAGCAGAAGCTGCTCGGCAAGCAGGTCGCCAAGGCCCAGGGCGACGAGAAGACCGCGCTGCTCCAGCGGACCAAGGAGCTCGCCGGCGAGGTGAAGGCCGCCGACGCCGAGCAGAACGAGGCCAAGGAGGAGGCCGACCGCCTGCTCCGCTCGCTCGCCAACCTGATCGACCCGGCGGCGCCGGTCGGCGGCGAGGAGGACTTCGTCACGCTCGAGGAGATCGGCACCCCGCGCGACTTCGCCGCGGAGGGCTTCGAGCCCCGCGACCACGTCGAGCTGGGCCAGATCCTCGGCGCCATCGACACCGAGCGCGGCGCCAAGGTCGCCGGCGCCCGCTCCTACTACCTCACCGGCATCGGCGCGCTGCTGGAGCTCGCGCTGGTCAACATGGCGATGGCGCAGGCCACCGCCGCCGGCTTCACCGCGATGATCACCCCGGCCCTGGTCCGCCCGGCCGCCATGGACGGCACCGGCTTCCTCGGCCAGGCCGCCGAGAACGTGTACCACCTCCCCGACGAGGACCGGTACCTGGTCGGCACCAGCGAGGTGCCGCTCGCGGCGTACCACATGGACGAGATCCTGGACGGCGACCAGCTGCCGCTGCGCTACGCCGGCTTCTCGTCCTGCTTCCGCCGCGAGGCGGGCACCTACGGCAAGGACACCCGCGGCATCATCCGGGTGCACCAGTTCGAGAAGGTGGAGATGTTCGTCTTCACCACGCCGGAGGAGGCCGAGGCCGAGCACCGCCGCCTGCTCCAGTGGGAGAAGGACTTCCTCAACGCGCTGGAGCTGCCCTACCGGGTGATCGACGTCGCCTCCGGCGACCTGGGCTCCTCGGCCGCACGCAAGTTCGACATCGAGGCCTGGATCCCCACCCAGGGCAAGTACCGCGAGGTCACCTCGACCTCCAACACCACCGAGTACCAGGCCCGCCGGCTCTCCATCCGGGTCCGTGAGGAGGGCAAGGTGCGGCCGCTGGCGACGCTGAACGGCACCCTGGTCGCCGTCCCGCGCACGATCGTGGCGATCCTGGAGAACCACCAGCAGGCCGACGGCTCGGTCGTCGTGCCGAAGGCGCTGCGGCCCTTCCTCGGCGGTCGCGAAGTGATCGAGCCCGTCCGCAAGTGACCCGCCTTCCCGAGGACGCAGGGACCATGACCAGCAACGGCCACCGACCCGGCGCCTCCCCCGGTGGCGACCTGCCCTACCGGCTGGTCGCCACCGACCTGGACGGCACGCTGCTGACCCCGGCCGAGACGGTCTCCGACCGGACGCGCGACGCGCTGGCCGGGGCGGTCGCCGCCGGGGCGCAGCACATCATCGTCACCGGCCGGTCGGCCGCCTGGGCCCGGCCGGTGTTCGACGAGATCGGCTACACCGGGATAGCCGTCTGCGGCCAGGGCGCCCAGGTGTACGACGCCGGGGCGCACCGGCTGCTCACCTCGCTCACCCTGGACCGCCGGCTGGCCGCCGTGGCACTGGCCAAGATCGAGGCCGAGGTGGGCCCGCTGCTGGTGGCCGCCAACGAGGACGGCCTGGAGGGCCGGGTGCTGGCCGGGCCGGGGTTCCGGCTGCGGATCGGCACCGAGCTGCCGGTCTCCGCGGTCGAGGCCGACGGCCTGCTGGCGGGCCCGGTGGCGAAGCTGTACATCCAGCACCCGGAGCTCGGCGACGACGAGCTGGCCGAGGCCGCGCACCGGCTGGCGGGCGACCTGGTCGGCGTGGTGATGGCCGGCCCCGGTGTGGTGGAGCTGCTGCCGCCGGGCCTGTCCAAGGCGACCGGCCTGGCCGTGGCCGCGCTGCGGCTCGGGGTGAAGGGCGCGCAGACCATCGCGTTCGGCGACATGCCCAATGACATCCCGATGTTCTCGTGGGCCGCGCACGGCGTGGCCATGGGCGGGGCGCACGAGCGGCTGAAGGAGGTCGCGGACGAGGTGACCGCTGGCAACGGCGAGGACGGTGTCGCGGTCGTCCTGGAGCGGGTCTTCGGCCTGGGCTGATCCCGCCCGGAAGCGCGGACGGCCGCCCGTGGGGCGGCCGCTGCCGTCGGGCGGCCCGCGGGCCCGGGGGCCGGGCCCGCGGTGGGCGCCGGATCAGCCGTAGGAGACGTTCGAGCAGGGGTCGTCGTCGGCCGAGCGGGCCCCGCCCGCGACGCTGGTCGGCAGCGGGCCGGACGGCACCGCGGAGGCCGCGCCGACCGAACCGCCCGCGTAGTCCTTGCCCAGCACCAGGCTGATGCCCGCCTTGGTGGAGGTCTGCAGGGTGGCGCCCGGGAAGAGCTTGGCGACCTGCTCGGCCTGGGCCTTCTGGCCGGGGCCGTACTGGACGAGCGTGGTGTCGTGGTCCTGCGAGGAGGCGTTGGTCTTCGCGGTGACCGTGAAGTCGGCGGCGGTGAGTGCCGCGGCCGCCTTGGTGCCGAGGCCGCCGGTGGTGGTGCCGTTGTAGACGCCGACCTTGATGCCGGTGCCGTTGACCGGCGTCTCGGTGGCCGGGGCGGCGGAGCTCGCGGCGGCGGACGGGCTGGCTCCGGCACTGGCGCTGGCGTCCTGGCCGTCGAGCGTGCGGTCGGCCTTGAGCGCCTGCCAGAGCTGGTCGACGTCGGGGTGGAGCAGGGCGACCCGCTCGCCGGCGAACTTCCACGGGGTGGTGAGGAACTTGATGTTGTGCAGGTCGATGTCCTTCAGCCCCATGGCGAAGGAGATCAGCTTGGTCGGCGAGTCCAGGCCGGGGTCGACGATCATCGACTTGGTGGCCGCGTCGGCGAGCGGCAGCAGGTTGGTCGGGCTCATGCCGTTGGTCTTGATGCTCTTGATCAGCGAGGACATGAAGGCCTGCTGGCGCTTCATGCGGCCGATGTCGGAGCCGTCGCCGATGCCGTGCCGCAGCCGGACGTAGTCGAGCGCGGCCTGCCCCTTCACGTTCTGCTCGCCCTTGGGGTAGAGCATCTTGCCCTTCTTGGGCAGGTTGGGGTTGAGGTCCTTCTCGTAGATCGCGTTCGGCAGGCAGACGTTGACGCCGCCGACCGCGCTGGTCATGGCGGCGAAGCCCTCGAAGTTGACCACCATGGTGTGGTCGACGCGGATGTTCGTCAGCGCCTCGACGGTGTTCTGGGTGCAGGCCGGGTTGCCCGTGTCGGTGTTGCCGACCGAGAAGGCGCTGTTGAACATGACGCCGGTCTGCGGCTTGGTCCAGGTGCCGTTGGGCAGCTTGCACTTGGGGATGTCGACCAGGGCGTCGCGGGGGAAGGAGACGCCGACGGCGTGCTTGTGGTCGGAGTAGACGTGCAGCAGGATCGTGGTGTCCGAGCGGGCACCGCCGTCCTCGCCGCCGCCCAGGTCCTTGTTGTCGCCGCTGCGCGAGTCCGAGCCTATGAGCAGGATGTTGACCGGGGTGTGGCCGTTGGCGTCGGGGCTCGCCGCCGCGGGCCGGTCCTTGCTGAGGGCGTCGCCGTCGAAGGACTTGATGTTGCCGCTGAGCTTCAGGTAGACGGCGCCGCCGGCGACGGTGATCAGGCCGAGGGTGCCGACCGCGACCCAGGCCACGATCTTCTTCTTGCTCCGGGGTTTCTTGCGGGCGCGGCGCGCCTCGGCGCGGCCGAGCGGCGGCTCGCCGTCGTCGCCACCGCCGCCGCGGCCCTGCTGGGCACGGCGGGCCTCCGCCCGGCCGCCCTGCTGGGGCACCGGCGGGCGCTCGCGCTCGCCGCGGCGGGGGCCCGGCAGGTCCTCCCGGTACGGACGGTGCGGCGCGTCGTCCCGGTACGGAGCATCGCGGTCGTAGTCGTCCTGGTAGGAGGCGTCGTCGCGCCACCAGCCGGCGTCGTTCTCCGACGCGCCCGCTCTCTGGCCTGACATACGTACACCCTCCACCGGCACCAGCCAACACACGAGCCCCGTAGTGCAGCGTGCGCACCACAGGTGCGCAAGCTTCTGCGGAGCATATAAAGGCATCATTGAAGAGTCACGGCCCGGGCATCCGGTTGCACAAACGAACAAGAGAGTCAAGGAGTCCGGGGGGTCGGTTGGGGGAGTTCCGCGGGAAGGTTGTAGGATGACCGGGCAATCCAGCCCCTTCCTGTGAAGGCCCGCGCACGAGAGGAGTCCGCCATGGCCGGCCGTACCGACGGTCTGCACGCCGCCGGGCGTCGCTCCCTCGTCGACGACACGATCGCCCAGCTGCGCGAGCGGCTCGGCTCCGGTGCCTGGGCGGTCGGCGAGCGGATCCCCACCGAGCACGAGCTGGCCGAACGGCTCGGCGTCGGCCGGAACACCGTCCGGGAGGCCGTCCGGGTGCTGGTGCACGCCGGCATGCTGGTCACCCGGCAGGGCGAGGGCACCTTCGTCCGCTCCACCAGCGACCCCGCCGCGCTGCTCCGCGGCGTGCAGCGCTCCGACGTCCGGGACGTCCTGGAGGTCCGCGCCGCGCTGGAGGCCGAGGCGGCCAGGCTGGCCGCCGCCCGGCACACGCCCGAGGACATCGCCCGGATGCGGGCGGCGCTCGCCCGGGAGGCCGCCGTGCTGGCCGCGCACCCCGAGCGGGCCGGCCGGGAGGCCACCGTCGAGCACGACCTGGAGTTCCACACGGCCGTGGTGGACGCCGCCCACAACCCCGCGCTGGCCGAGCTGTACCGCTACTTCGGCGCCTCGGTGCGCGAGGCGATGCGGGCCGCGTTCGGCGACCACGAGATGCCCGAGGTGGTCATCGCCACCCACGAGGCGCTGGTCGACGCGATCGAGAGCGGCGACCAGGACCGGGCCGAGGCGGCCTGCCGGGAGCTGCTGGCGGAGCCGACCGCCGCGGTCGAGCAGCTGCTCGCCGCCATCGCGGCCCGGAAGTGACGGCGGGCACCGCACCCGCCCGCCCCGATCCCCGTACGTCCCCGGAAAGAGCCCCTCGCACCATGGCGGTCACCCGCGCCCCCCAGCCCCTTGCCACCGCCCCGGTGGTCCGTACCCGCACCGCCGCGCTGGCGCACCCCGCGCTGCTGCTCGCCGGCATCCTGCTGGTGGCCCTGAACATGCGCGCCTGCCTCGCGGCCATCTCCCCGATGGTCGGCGAGATCCAGCACTCGCTCGGCCTGTCGGCCACGGCCGGCGGCCTGATCACCACGGTGCCGGTGCTGTTCCAGGGGGTCGGCGCGCCGCTGACGCCCCGGCTGACCCGCCGCTTCGGCGCCGAGCGGGTGGTGCTCGGCGCGGTGCTCGCACTCGGCGCCGGGGTGCTGCTGCGGGTCCTGCCCTCGGCCACCGCGCTGTACGCGGGCTGCGTGGTGATCGGCGTCGCGATCGCGGTGCTGAACGTCTCCATGCCGGGTCTGGTGAAGCGCGAGTTCCCGGACCGGGCGGCCACGATGACCGGCGTGTACTCCACCACGATGCTGGTCGGTGCCACCCTGGCGGCTGGCGTCTCGGTGCCGCTGGAGCACGCGCTCGGCGGCGGGTGGCGGGCCTCGCTGGGCTCCTGGTCGCTGCTCGCCCTGGTCGCCGCGCTGGCCTGGCTGCCGCAGCTGCTGCACAGCCGCCGCCCGGCCGTCCCCGCCGCGCCGGCCGCCTCCCCCGCACCCTCGGCGCCCGCCGCCCGCGGGCCCTGGCGCTCGCCGCTGGCCTGGCAGATCAGCGCCTTCATGGGGATCTCGTCGCTGCTGGTGTACAGCCTGGTGGCCTGGCTGCCGACGGTCCTCGCCGACCACGGCATGGACCGCGGCCGGGCCGGACTGGTCTTCGCCTTCTCCAATCTCGTCCAGGTGGGCGGCGCCTTCCTGGTGCCGCTGATCGCCGGCCGGATGACCCGCCAGCGGGCCCTCGCGGTCGCGATGGCCGGGCTGAACGCGGCCGGCATCGCCGTCCTGCTGCTCGCCCCGGTCTCCGGCGCCTGGGTGGCCGCCGCGGTGCTGGGCGTCGCCCAGGGCGGCTCGCTCGGACTGGCGCTGGCCTTCATCGTGCTGCGCACCGAGAGCGCCGCGGGCGCGGCCCGGCTCAGCGGGATGTCGCAGGCGGTGGGCTATCTGGTGGCCGCGGCCGGGCCGGTCGGCGCGGGCGCGCTGCACCAGCTGACCGGCGGCTGGCAGGTGCCGCTGGCCCTGCTGCTGGTGCTGGCGCTGGCGGCCGCCCCGGGGGGGGGGGGGGGGGCCCCCCCCCCCGCGCGCCCCCCCCCCCCCCCCCCCCGCGGCGGGGGGCGCCCCCCCCCCCCCCCGGGGGGCCCCCCCCCCCCCCCCCCGCC
>NZ_JBHWBW010000421.1:0-7055 GCF_042735675.1 Kitasatospora sp. NPDC059571 | reverse complement strand
TTGGCCACAGCGGGGGGGGCGTGGGGGGCGCCGATTTGGTGGGTGGTCAGGTGCTGGGGCCCTCTGGGGAAATGGGGGGTGGGGTGATCTGGGGGGGGGGCGGAGAAACCGTGGGGGGCGCGGGGACCGCGACCTGGCGCCTCCGGAGAGGGCCGGTCGCGCAGTTCCCCGCGCCCCCGGTGGTGCATGGGCCTACGGCCGTCGCAGGGCGTCCGCGCCGCCGTGGCCGCCGATCAGGGACTGGACGCCGTCCAGGTCGCTGGTCGGCTTGCCGCGCACGGCCGGCGGCTGCTGGCTGCCGGCGAGCTCGGCCTCCAGGAGCAGCTTGCCGAGCAGCGCCGGGTCGGGCAGCTCCATCGGGTACTCGCCGTCGAAGCAGGCCCGGCAGAGCCGGTCCTTGGGCTGCGCGGTCGCCTCGATCATGCCGTCGATCGAGATGTAGGCGAGCGAGTCGGCGCCGAGCGTGCGGCCGATCTCGTCGATGGTCATGCCGTTGGCGATCAGCTCCGCGCGGGTGGCGAAGTCGATGCCGAAGAAGCACGGCCACTTGACCGGCGGGGAGGAGATCCGGATGTGCACCTCGGCCGCGCCGGCCTCGCGGAGCATCTTCACGAGCGCGCGCTGGGTGTTGCCGCGGACGATCGAGTCGTCCACCACGACCAGGCGCTTGCCCCGGATGACTTCCTTGAGGGGGTTGAGCTTGAGCCGGATGCCGAGCTGCCGGATGGTCTGGCTGGGCTGGATGAAGGTGCGGCCGACGTAGGCGTTCTTCACCAGGCCGGAGCCGTACGGGATGCCGCTGGCCTCGGCGTAGCCGATGGCGGCGGGGGTGCCGGACTCCGGGGTCGCTATCACCAGGTCGGCCTCGACGGGGGCCTCGGCGGCGAGCTTGCGGCCCATCTCCACGCGGGAGAGGTGCACGTTGCGGCCGGCGATGGAGGTGTCGGGGCGGGCCAGGTAGACGTACTCGAAGACGCAGCCCTTGGGCTTGGCCTCGGCGAACCGCGAGGTCCGCATGCCCTGCTCGTCGATGGCGATGAGCTCGCCGGGCTCGACCTCGCGGATGAAGGAGGCGCCGCAGATGTCGAGCGCCGCCGTCTCGGAGGCGACCACCCAGCCGCGCTCCAGCCGACCGAGCACCAGCGGGCGGATGCCCTGCGGGTCGCGGGCGGCGTAGAGGGTGTGCTCGTCCATGAAGACGAGCGAGAAGGCGCCCTTGACCTTGGGCAGGATCTGCCGCGCGGTCTCCTCGATGGAGAGGTCCGGGAAGCCGGCCAGCAGGGCGGTCACCAGGTCGGTGTCGTTGGTGGCAGCCGTGCGGCCGGAGCGGGAGACGTGCTCCTCGCCGGGCAGCTCGGCGACCATCGCCGCGAGTTCGGCGGTGTTGACCAGGTTTCCGTTGTGGCCGAGGGCCAGCGAACCGTGCACGGTCGCCCGGAAGGTCGGCTGGGCGTTCTCCCAGACCGAGGACCCGGTGGTCGAGTAGCGGGCATGTCCGACGGCGATATGCCCGTGCAACGACCCCAGGGAGGTCTCGTCGAAGACCTGGGACACCAGTCCCATGTCCTTGAAGACGAGAATCTGGGAGCCGTTGCTCACTGCGATGCCCGCGGATTCCTGTCCGCGGTGCTGCAGGGCATAGAGGCCGAAGTACGTGAGCTTTGCGACCTCCTCGCCGGGAGCCCAGACACCGAAGACGCCGCATGCGTCCTGGGGGCCTTTCTCGCCGGGAAGAAGATCGTGGTTGAGTCGTCCGTCACCACGTGGCACGTCTTCGAGTCTAGGGCAGTTTCGTACGCCACCCCGAACAGGGGAGTCGCGGTTTATTGGCCGAAGCGATGGCAACGCGCGTAGACAAAACCCCTTACATCCGCGCGCATTTCCGCGGCGGCATTTCCGCCGGAGCGCGCACCCCCTTGTCACGCCCGCTGTCCGGGCGCCCCGGGCGGCTGACGGCGCGTCGCCGGGCGGCAGCGGGCGTGATCCTGCTCACCCGGCGGGCAGCAGCAGTGACCAGGCGCCCGGGAGGACCGTCCAGGTGCGGTGCCGGACGGGGTGGACGGGCCGGCCGTCGGCCGCGTACCCGAAGCCCCGGCCGGTGACGGCGAGCGCCTCGGCCCGCAGCCGCTCGGACCTGCCCTCCAGGACGAGGGCCACCTCCAGGGCGCCCTCCGCCGGGGTCACCCGGAGCAGCCGGATCCGCTCGTGGACGTCGGCCAGCAGCCGGCCGTCCGCCTCGACCCTCAGCCGGGAGCCCTCCGCTGCGGAACCGGTCGCCTGGTCGGGCGCAGCCAGTTTCGCCCATAGCGAACGCAGGGACAGCGGGCCCCGCCGTACCCGTTCGCCGATCCGCACCTCGGCGATCACCACCCCGCCGCCGTCGTCCACCAGCAGGTCGAGCTTGCGGGGCGCGCCGCCCAGCACGGTGCGGGCGGCGGCCACCGGCTCGCCGGGCAGGCCGAGCGAGCGACAGGCCGCGACGGCCGGGGGCCGGCCGACCGGGACCACCCCGATCGGGTCCGAGCCCAGGTCACGCTGCCGGTGGAGGGCCTGGAGCACTCGCTGCACGGCAAGATCACATCCGATCACGACCGGTCGGCGGCGGCCGCGGTGCGACAGCACCCGGTCGAGTTCGGACTGGTTCTCGGGCAGCGCGACCTTGGCGTCCGTCCCCCCGCAGAGGACGTCCCGGGCGATCCGGACGGACTCGCCGTCCGCGCGGCCGGCGGCCGGGTCGACCAGGACCAGCAGCGGATCCCTTCCGCCGCGCTCGTCAGGGCGGGATGCGGGCGTGGACAGGGACGACACGACCGGTCCTTCCTCAGGTAATCTCTCGGTGCAAGAGCCCCTTGCGCTATTGCGCCAGGGGCTTCGTCTATCTCGGGGCAGACTGCGGCCTTCCGCAGGATGCCCCAACCGGAAGGGGTGTACGCCTGTGCCGGCACTCGTGCTCGTTGGTGCTCAGTGGGGAGACGAGGGCAAGGGGAAGGCGACGGACCTCCTCGGCGGCTCCGTCGACTACGTCGTCCGCTACCAGGGCGGCAACAACGCCGGTCACACGGTGGTCATCGGCGACCAGAAGTATGCCCTGCACCTGCTGCCTTCCGGCATCCTCAGCCCGAACGTGACCCCGGTGATCGGCAACGGCGTCGTGATCGACCCCGGTGTGCTGCTCTCCGAGCTGGCCGGCCTGAACGACCGCGGCATCGACACCTCCAAGCTGCTGATCTCGGGCAACGCCCACCTGATCACGCCGTACCACCGCACGCTGGACAAGGTCGCCGAGCGCTTCCTCGGCAAGCGCAAGATCGGCACGACCGGCCGCGGCATCGGCCCCGCCTACGCCGACAAGATCAACCGCGTGGGCATCCGGGTCCAGGACCTCTTCGACGAGTCGATCCTCCAGCAGAAGATCGAGGCGGCGCTGCACGACAAGAACCAGATCCTGGTCAAGCTCTACAACCGCCGCGCGATGCCGGCCGAGCTGGTCGTGCAGGAGTACCTCGGCTACGCCGAGAAGATCCGCCCCTTCCTCGCCGACACCACCCTGGTCCTCGACCAGGCGCTGAAGGCGAACAAGGTCGTCCTGCTGGAGGGCGGCCAGGGCACCCTGCTGGACGTCGACCACGGCACGTACCCCTTCGTGACCTCGTCGAACCCGACCTCGGGCGGCGCCTGCACCGGCGCCGGCATCGGCCCCACCAAGATCGACCGGGTCATCGGCATCCTCAAGGCGTACACCACCCGCGTCGGCTCGGGCCCGTTCCCGACCGAGCTGCTGGACGCCGACGGCGACGCGCTGCGCCGGATCGGCGGCGAGCGCGGCGTCACCACCGGCCGCGACCGCCGCTGCGGCTGGTTCGACGCGGTGATCGCCCGCTACGCGACCCGCGTCAACGGCCTCACCGACTTCTTCCTCACCAAGCTCGACGTGCTCACCGGCTGGGAGCAGATCCCGGTCTGCGTGGCGTACGAGATCGACGGCCGCCGGGTCGAGGAGCTGCCGTACAACCAGTCCGACTTCCACCACGCCAAGCCGATCTACGAGACGCTGCCGGGCTGGAGCGAGGACATCAGCAAGGCGCAGACCTTCGCCGACCTGCCGAAGAACGCGCAGGCGTACGTGAAGGCGCTGGAGGAGATGTCCGGCGCGCCGATCTCGGCGATCGGCGTCGGCCCCGGCCGCACCGAGACGATCCAGATCAACTCCTTCCTGTAGGACTCCGCTCGCGCAGGACTCCGCGAGGCCCCGCACCCCGGTGCGGGGCCTTTCGCGTACCCCGCCTCCCATATTTGCACTAGTGCAGATATGAATTGCACCTAGTGCGTACTGGGTCTATGGTCGCGGCATGACCGCGAAGCTGCCCGCTCCCACCGTCCTGACCGGCCGCCGTGTCCGGCTGGAGCCGCTCACCCCGGCGCACGTGCCCGACCTGTTCACCGCCTCCGGCGGCGACGAGGAGGTCTGGCGCTGGCTGCCGTACGACGTCCCGCGCACCGAGCAGGAGATGGCGGCGCACATCGACGGCCGGCTGGCCGAGGGCGGCTGCGTCCCGTTCGCGGTGATCGACCTCGCCGACGGCCGGGCCGTCGGGGTCACCTGCTACTTCGACTTCAGCGCCGAGGACGAGCTGCTGGAGATCGGCGGCACCTGGTACGCCCGCCGGGTGTGGCGCAGCGCGGTCAACACCGAGGCCAAGCTGCTGCTGCTCACGCACGCCTTCGAGGAGCTCGGCATGGGCCGGGTGACCTGGAAGACCGACCACCTCAACGAGCGCTCGCAGAACGCCATCCGCCGGCTCGGCGCGCGCTACGAGGGCACGCTGCGCCGCCACCGCCGGCGCCCCGACGGCAGCTGGCGCGACAGCGTCTACTTCTCCATGCTGCGCGACGAGTGGCCGGCGGCCAGGGCCCGCCTGACGGAGCGCCTGGCCGCGGGCTGACCGGGCCTCAGGCGATCGCGGCGGCCACGATCGCCGCCACCGACAGGTTGCACGCGGCGGTCACCCAGACCGCCGGGTGCGGCTCCGGGTCCACCAGCACCTCGCCGAGGCGGCCCGGCGTCAGCAGGTCGACCAGCCAGAACGCGACCGCCATCAGCACCAGGCCGAGCAGGCCGAACGCCGCGGTGGCGACCAGGCCCTTGGCGAACTCGTCGTAGGTGTACATGATCGCGGTGAAGACGATGCCGCCGATCCCGAGCAGCGCGGAGCTGAGCACCACGGCGGCGTTCCGGTTGCGCTCCAGCCAGATCTGCCGGCCCAGCTTGCCGGGCGTCAGAACGTCGACCAGGCCGACGCCGAGCAGCAGCAGCACCAGGCCGACGCCGCCGAAGGCCGCGGCCACACCGAGCCCGTGGACGATGTCGTGCATGCTGCTCCCCCGCCGAAGTGTCAAGGACCGGCAAAAGATATCCCATGGGAAGGGCCGCGGGGACGCCTGAGTACCATCACCCGTCATGACGCAGACCGACCCCGTCCCCGGCCGCCGGCGCTCCGGCGCGGTGGCCCTCGGCATGGTGGGCACCCTGGCCCTCGCGCTCACCGGGTGCTCCTCCGGCGGCAGCACTCCGCGGCGCTGCGTCGACCCCGGCACCCTCGCGGTGCTCGACGACCACTCCTGCGACGGCGGCTCCGCCGCGGCCGGCCGCTGGTACTACTGCGGGTCCGGCTCGGTGACCGCCGCCGGCGGCACCTTCGACCGGGCCGCCACCAAGCGCGGCGGCTTCGGCTGCCCGACCGGCAGCAGCCACGCCGGCTCCGGAGGGGGCTGAGCCGTGCGCCGCCGCACCGTCGAACCGCGCCCCGGCTGGCGGGCCGCGGTCGAGAGCCAGGGCCTGATCTACGCCGTCTGCGAGGACCCGCGGGTCCCGGGTGCGGAGTACGCGTACTGGGACGAGAGCGCCTACTACGAGTTCTCGCTGCCCGAGGTCGAGGCGCTGGAGGAGGTCGTCGAGGAGCTCCACGGGCTCTGCCTGGAGGCGGCCGACCACGTGGTGCGCACCGGACGGTTCGCGGACTACGGCATCACCGACCCGCGGCTCGCCGAGGTGGTCGCCGCGTCCTGGCGGCGGCGGGCGGAACAGCCCTCGCTGTACGGGCGGTTCGACCTCGCGTACGACGGCACCGGCCCGGCGAAGCTCTTCGAGTACAACGCGGACACCCCGACCTCGCTGATCGAGGCGGCCAGTCCGCAGTGGTTCTGGATGGAGGAGCGCTTCCCCGAGGCCGACCAGTGGAACTCGCTGCACGAGCGGCTGGTCGCCGCCTGGGCGCGGCAGAAGGAACTGCTGCCGCCCGGCCCGGTGCACTTCGCGCACTCCCGCGGGGACACCGAGGGCGAGGACTGGATGACCACCCTCTACCTCCAGGAGACCGCCGAGCAGGCCGGGCTGCGGACCGTCTCCATCGCCATGGAGGACATCGGCCTGGACGGGCTGACCGGGCGCTTCGTCGACCTGGAGCACCGCTACATACGCTCCGCGTTCAAGCTCTACCCGTGGGAGTGGCTGGTCGAGGACGGCTTCGGGGCGCAGCTGCTCGCCGGGATCGACCTCGGCGGCTCCACCGGCTCCACGCTGTGGATCGAGCCGCCGTGGAAGATGCTGCTCTCCAACAAGGCGCTGCTGGCGGTGCTGTGGGAGCTGTTCCCCGGCCACCCCAACCTGCTGCCCGCCTACCTGGACGGGCCGCGCGAGCTCGCCGCCACCGGGTACGCGGCGAAGCCGCTGCTCGGCCGGGAGGGTGCGGGCGTGCGCATCGTGGAGCCGGGCGGCGGCGAGACCCTGCTGCCCGCGTGGGCCGGCGATCCGGACCGCTACGGCGCCGAGGGCTTCTGCTACCAGCAGCTGTGCCCGCTGCCGGAGTTCGACGGCAACCGCCCGGTGCTCGGCGCCTGGGTGGTGGACGGCGAGGCCGCCGGGCTGGGCATCCGGGAGACCCACGACTCGCCGATCACCCACCAGGGCGCCCGCTTCCTGCCGCACGTCATCGTCTGAACGCCCCGGCGGGGTCGGCGCCGAGGGCTCCGGCGCCGCCCTGCCCGCGGCCGCGGGC